>JANNNN010000089.1:0-3743 GCA_031398555.1 Planctomycetia bacterium
TCATGAAGACCTTACTTTGCTAGAAGAGGTTCTATGGGGAGGAGTAATAGGCATCGCAGCCAACTAGTCCGCTATTTTAGTTTGAATTGCATTGCATCGCAGGCCGAGTCATATAAGAGGGCAAACAACGACTAACGAGCGATGCCGATCTTCTCTTCAGTCACAATTAGAATTGTGCTGGTCAGCGGATGCGATTGGGAAGTCGCGTCGATTCGAACTTGGTTCCTGATGTGCTCCTGAAACGATTCATCATCAGTTTGCGCCCACATGATTAGAAAGTCACGGTTGGGAATCGCAGCAAAAAAGGGCGTACCAAGGCGCTCGGCGGCGAACTGCCGGAACTCCGGAAGCAGTACACGGGCCGCGTCGTAACCGTCTTGGGTCTGCAAAACAATCAGCGATG
Organism: Planctomycetia bacterium; assembly: GCA_031398555.1. Lineage (GTDB taxonomy): Bacteria > Planctomycetota > Planctomycetia > Pirellulales > Pirellulaceae > Aureliella. The sequence continues at coordinate 404 of JANNNN010000089.1, forward strand.
GCGGACCATCGATAAATGAAATTTCGATCCCCTCTGAAGCGACCTTGAGATTTTCGCAGGCGACTTCATACAAATCGAACAACGACATGTCCCACTTGGCTAGATCCTCATTGCGAACGTATGCATAGCCATGCGGAGAATCAATCACGACACTTACGACTACCTGATCAAGCAATGGATACGTCACGCTGATCCCCTCACGTATCAGCTCGGCGGGCATCAACTGAAGTCGAACGTGCTGTCGAGCTTCATCCCAATCAGCCGGCACGACCAGCTTTCCAAGCTCAGTCATCTTGATGACTTTGTCGAAGTGGGCGACCACGGCTTGGCGTAACTGATCGTCGGTTATCCCCAGCCGAATGGCGTCAGCATGGAGCGAATGCAAGCCGAACTCCGCGTCTTTCCACGCAACGACTCCCTCACGATCGTCCACCGCGAATTCTTCGTTGGGGAACTCCGTGCGCAATATTTTTAACACGCGATCTCGGAATTCCTTCGCGTCCACCACTTTTCTCCACAATGAAAATACTGAATACGAGGTTAGCGGCGAAACCGGGGAAAATGGGGGAAAATCGCAAAAAATATAAGCAGTCGTAAGCTGGTAGCTTAAGCTACTTAGCGACGGGGGGCTACGGTGTAGAGTTGCTCGAGCAAGGCAGTGCGAGAATTTCCCAGTTCAGCGAGCCGTCGGTTCCATTGATCAAATTCGGTTTGCGAAAGCTGCTTTCCGACGATTCTTAAGAAAACTTGCTGCAGCCAAACTTGATTGTTGTTTCCAGTACGGTCGTAAAACTCTTGCTGCGCCATCAACTCGATCGGCAATCTGTTTAACTTTGTTTGCATGTTAGGCGCGAACTGCAAAGCCGCCAACTCGCCGTTGGTAGGATTGCGTCCCAGATAATCGCGATAGATCTTGGTTATCTGGTCGTTCGCAGCGTTATAGTTGGGGTAGCCTGCCGTTACCACCGACGAATTGGGAGTGGAGGCCAGCGTGGCTGCCGTGGCAGCCATGTTCAAACGAACCTTTGTCGGACTCCCGCGCGTTATCACAGGCAGTGCTTGCACTGTTTGCAATATCTCGCGGCCTCCTGAAACAATGCTGGCACGGACTTCATAGACATCATCAGGCGAGATATAACTCTGATCATAAGCGATCTCGAATGGGATCGTATTGGAGGATGTGGGGCGGAACGTTGTCTCTCCATTCCGAACGGCTGCGTAAGGCCGAGTCACGTTCAGAATTCGAACTGTCACTAACGCATCGCTCGGCAAAGGCAAGCGTTCACGATAAACCAATTCACCGGTTAACGACGTGGTGTTACCATCGAGCTGCACGCGAACGTTTGCAATTCGCCCATTGTTATGATCTTGCACCAGTATCGATACGGCCCCGGCTGCGTCAGCGCGACGACGCAATTCGTCGCCTAGGTCATACAGCAGACCGTCGATCATGCCAACTTGATAACCACCTACAGCGATAATCAAATCGTCTCGTTCCAACCGAGCACGCTCACCGGCTGAACCCGGCGTAACATCCGTCACCTGCACGCCAGCTTCTGTGCTATTGACGCGCACGCCCAATCGCCAATCGGTTGGCTGGGTCATCGTGGAGTTCAACCACTGGCTGCTCTGCCAGCCGCTAGCTAGCGAGTTGCCACCGAACAACGGAGTCATCGCGCGATCACGCGATGCCCCTTGGTCGAAGCGACTTTGCGAGAACAGGCATTCGCAGTTAGCAAAAATGTATAAGCCAACTGTTAACGTCCAAACCGAATCGGCGACCTTAAACGACCGAATAAGTCGCAAAATAGTGGTATCCATGGCCCGAAATCCTCCTGATGTATTCGATTCTGATTAACTGAATTCATCGCAGTTCTGTTCAACCGGATGGATCCAAATATTGTAATGTCAGTACGCGGGAAAAGTGCAACTGCCCAAGTTACCGAAGCGGGGCTTAGGCGGCTACAGCAACTTGCGCAATTTATGCGCGGCGGCGACCAGCAATTTTGCCGCAGAATCGATTTCCTGTTCGTTATTGAAGCGTCCGATACCGAACCTCACACTGCTCCGCGACTCTTCAACGCTCAAGCCGATCGCTTCCAACACATGGCTTGGGCGGGGATCGGCCGACGTGCACGCACTGCCACTACTCATCGCTACGCCCGGAATTTCCAACATCAAACTCTGCCCTTCGACTGGGAAGAAACACAAATTTAGATTGCCAGCTAACCGCCACCGATCGTCCGGATTCTCAGGATTTTGTAGACCAGGGCCATTCAGTTGAACTTGCGGTAACCCAGCTCGGATGGCCGCGTACAGTCGATCGCGCAGTCCAGCAATCCGCGTCTGCTCCTCACCCAATTCCGTTGGACACTCATACCAACTGTTTAATTGATAGCATTTGCGCAGCGCTGCGGTCATGCCTACAAGGCCCGCTGAGTTCAACGTTCCTGATCGCAAATTCTGTTGTTGGCCACCACCAACTATTTGCCCTTGGAGTTTAACTCGTCGCTCGCGAGAACGAACATAAAGGCCTCCCACACCCTTAGGACCATAGAATTTGTGAGCTGAGAAGCTCATCAGATCCACGTCCAACCGATCGACATTGAGTGGCATTCGCCCTACGGCTTGCGTTGCATCGCTGTGCAGGATGGAACCATGAGCGTGGCACAAGTCAGCGATTTCGCGCAATGGTTGTACATTTCCTATCTCATTGTTGGCCAACATCACCGACACGATCGCGGTGTTATCATCGACGGCTGAATGCAATTGCTCCAAGCAGACGCGTCCGGGTATTTTACTGGTTCGGTCACCGACTGGCAGTAAAACAACTTCGAAGCCCATCTGTTCCAATCGACGTAGTGGATCGAGGACGGCTTTATGTTCGCTAATCAGACTGATGATCTTGCGACGTTTTTGACGTGGGTGCAAGCAGGTCCCGAATAGAGCCAGGTTATTACTCTCAGTCGCTCCACTGGTGATGACCAGTTCATCAGCGACCGCGCCGAAAAACAAAGCTAGTTCCTGCAGCGTGCGGTCCATTTGCTCGGCGACAGCGCGTCCTGCTTCGTGTGTTACGCTTCCAGCGTTCGCGAAATGGTCCGTCAACATTGGCAGCATCGCGGCCAACACATCTGGATCGAGTGGCGTCGTGGCTACAAGATGGGCTCGATCACGCACACGTCGACCCACAAGGAAGCGATCGTCTGCGGCCCGCGCATCACGGCCTTCCGCACGGTGAAGAAAGACGGCCTCGAGCTGCTCTACTCCTACACCACGGACGAGTTCGACGGCCGCGACGGCGGCAGCATCAAGTACACGTCGGCGCCGACCGACGACG
>JANNNN010000112.1:0-3853 GCA_031398555.1 Planctomycetia bacterium
CTGACGAAACCAGCTACCTAACTTATTCCGTGAATCGTGCTCGTGAATGAGTTAAAGAAATGCCTCACAGCGTTGCCGGCCTGGGTCGTAAGTTGCAGACGCAACTTATTGCCAACTATCCTGTCACATCTTCAAAGGCAATTGATTTATAATAGCGTTACCACTTGGTAGGACCGGAGCCCAACAATGAGTGCTGCAGAAAAACTAAATTCCAAAATGACCGTCGAAGAATACCTAACATGGGAGCGAATGCAGACAATACGTCATGAATTTTTCGCTGGCGAAGTGTTCTCGCAAGCCGGCGGCACGCGTCGCCACAGTTTAATTGGTGCTAACATACTGCGATCTATCGGCAACTTTTTGGAGGATCACGAGTGCGAAGCTCATGGCAGCGATATGCGAGTCCACGTCGAAGCGACTGGCTACTTCGCTTACCCGGACGTCTCTGTCGTCTGTCCACCTGTGCAGGGTGAAACCGATGACGTAATCACCAATCCAGTTTTGATCGTCGAAGTTTTATCACCTAGTACCGCCGACTTCGACCGCGGCACCAAGTTCAACCATTACCGGCAGATTCCGTCACTTCAAGAATACATCGTCTTGTGGCAAGGAGAAGCTCGTGTTGAACATCACTCACGGACCAGCGATGGACTTTGGCTGCTTCGGGACATTAACGGCCTGGACCAGTTACTTCAGCTGGCTAGTATCGGCCATCTACTGCCTCTTCGCACGGTCTATAAGAAAGTTAAATTGAACTAGCCGTTCTTCACAGCGCCGCGAAGCGTTTATGTAGCTGGTTTCGTGAGAAACCGGTTCTTGTCAGTAGTGTTACTTCGAATCCGGATTCTGGCCATATCAGCTACCTAGCCGCCTTCTCTACCGTCACTTCTTCCGCCCATGGATTCGACCAATCGCCCCACTGATCAAGATATTGTTGATAAGCCGGATGCTGCTTGGCTTGGCTCTCGATCAGTACTTTGGCTGACTGCACTCGATCGTGCTCGTCAGTGAGTGATATCTTCCCCATCAGCATCGACATTCGCAAAAACACAAAGTACGTGTCCAGCACATCGCAGCGGCAGTACTCGTTGATCTCGGCAATCTTCCCTTGCTCGTATAGCGATTGAACCATATCCCCTTGCACACTCATCTTTCCAGGTTTGCCTATCAGAGCCGCTGCCAAGTTCAAACCGCCGCGGAACCAAGTGCTGCCGAAATTGGTCAGCAGTTCATGCAAATCCAAATGCGAATTCATGTTGTAACGATTGCGATATTGCTCGTAAGTTCGGGCCTCCAGATTGAACCAATGTGGCAGCGGCACACCAAAGCGAAACGCGGAGTGTTCCATGAGCGGGATATCAAACGTGCGGCCATTAAAAGTGACCCAAGTCGGGCGTTCGTAGGCTTCCCATCCGGTCCAGAAATGCTTGGTGATTATATGCGGTCGATGATGCGGTTGGTCGAGCGAGACAATATCCATCAAACTGTAGTCGGCGCGGATCTTGGCAATAACCACGGCTACCGGCAGATGGTAGGTATACGGTATGAAATCGCGACTGGAGGTCATTAGCAGTTCTTGTCGGAACTTTCGAATCGCTTCGGCACTTGATAACCCTTCGCCCGCATACTTGGTCGTGTTGATCAAATCGCCATCAGCCACGCTCTCGACATCGAACAATAGAAAACGCACGTCCTGCGACACAGCAACCTCAACTTTGTATGGTTCTTTTGACTTTAAGTATCAGCAGTATGGACGTTTATGAAGTTTGGTACAAGTAAACTAACAGTCGAAACTTTTAGCCGTAGCCCTTTGGCAGTCGCACGGATTTGCGTCCCAGTGACTTTGCGTGCCTCTTGCTCAGAGAAAACATGGAACGGGAGAACGAGGCTCTGCCGAGCGTGACTTCACAGTCCGTTCGACTGGACTGTACATGCAGACTTCTAGCCGCGGAACTCGAAGTTGGGCGGGTCAAATTACTCAACTAGCGTTCCTAGCTGTCACCCAACTTTCATCCCACCCTTCATTCAAGTTTACTTCGTATTCAACGTGCAAGAGGTTGGATCTAAGAACAGGCCTGGCTTGCAAGTGCCACACAAGAGCAAATAGCGCAACTTGAAAACTAATGCCAGGCGGCTCACCGATTCAGCTAACCGAATCACACTGTGTGTTGTAGCCGGTGTCACCCATTCCCTCGCAACTCGCTAAAATAATCGTGGCCAATTTTATTCCGTCGACTTCATACCCAAATTCTCAATCCAAGCCCCCACCCATGAGCCGCTTTCCGATCCATTCTACACGCTTGCTCGAACGCTTCCTTCGCTACGTCAAGATCGGCACTGCGGCCGATGCCGACAGCACGACTTATCCAAGCACCCAGGGACAACTGGAGCTCGGACGACTGCTAGTGGATGAACTGAAGGCGATGAGTGCGGAAGATGTTCATCAAGACGAACACGGTCTGGTCTGGGCGACTGTGCCAGCCACAATTCCCGGCCCAGTTCCAACAGTCCTTTTCAACGCACACCTGGATACTTCGCCGGAAGCCCCAGGCGATAACGTCCAACCGCAAGTCATTGAACGCTACAACGGCGATGACATTCCACTGCCCGCCGGTAACTCAATCACGACGAGCGGCTGTCCTGCGCTGCTTTCGATGATCGGTCATTGCCTGGTCACTACCGACGGTACAACCCTGCTGGGCGGGGACGATAAAGCCGGAGTGGCAGCCATTATGGAACTGGCGCATCATTTGATCGAGTATCCATCGATCCCGCACGGTCCGATTCGTATACTATTCACTTGCGACGAGGAAATTGGTAACGGTACTGGTCACGTTGACATGTCGAAGACCGATGCCGTGGCCGCTTACACGCTCGATGGCGGCGGCAGCGGTGAACTTGAGAACGAGAATTTCTCCGCCGATCAGTTAACTGTTCGCGCCATCGGCCACAACATCCACCCATCGATTGGCAAAGGCCGCATGGTCAACGCATCGCGGGGCTTGGCGGGGCTGATCGCTCAGTTGCCAATTGAATCTTCGTCACCCGAATCGACCGAAGGCCGCGAAGGCTTTCTACATCCCTATCACATCAGCGGCGGAGTCGGAGAAGCCGAAGTTCGCATTCTGCTCCGCGATTTCGATACCGCGCGGCTCGACGATCAGGCCAGTATTGTTACCCGCGTCGCAGCTCAAATCGAATCCCAAATACCCGGGCTCAAATTTGAAATTAAACGCACTCGTCAGTATCGAAACATGTCCGACTCACTTAAACGACATCCGATGGTTGTTCAGTTAGCCGTCGAAGCTTTTTCGAAGTTGGACATCGAATGCAAACTCGGTTCGATTCGCGGCGGAACGGATGGAGCGATGTTCAGCGAAAAAGGACTGCCGACACCCAACTTGAGCGTCGGTCAACACAACATCCACTCCGTTCTCGAGTTCGCGTCGCTCACGGAAATGACCACCGCAGTCGCTCACGCGGTTGAGCTTGTGCAGCTGTGGTCCAATCAAAGAAGTTGAGAGTGGATCCAATGCTATACAAATGGCGAAAGAAGAATCAAACCGTCGGTGTGCGGCAAGTGGTCGAGTGCGAACCGCTTCTTGATTGGAATTTCCTTTACCTTATCAACCAGAATGTCGCGTCAAACTTCAAACCTTGGGAAACACCAAGTAACAAAGTTGGATTGCTCGCTTATACAACGTTAAACAGTGATCGGCGCGCAATTGTCCATTTGCTGAAAACATCATCAGGCCCAAGCGGGACGATCTCTCCGATCTTGGGCATTGATGCGATTGACTATCATTTAAAGCTGTTCGTCATTTATAACGGGAGCACGAGGCTCCTGCCGAGC
>JANNNN010000141.1:0-1950 GCA_031398555.1 Planctomycetia bacterium
CTCGGCAGGAGCCTCGGTCGCCTCGGTCTCCGATCGAACCCACCAGCGATCAAATAGTCCAACTAATCGACCTTGCACATGATATCGCAGCTTAGCCTATACCAACTCGTGAATGACTTCCCCACTATCGATCGCAGGGACGGGGCGTCCCGAGTGGTCGAGGAAATGAACCTTAGGGTCGACGCCAAGCACGTGATAGATCGTGGCGTGAATATCACTTGGCGTCACGGCGCGGTCTTGCGGCATTTCTCCCTTGGAATCGGTTGAACCGACGATTTGGCCACCTTTGACCCCACCGCCGCCAAGCAAACAAAACATGGCTTGCCCCCAATGATCCCGTCCCGGAGTTCCCATGCTCAGCGGCGGGCCACCATTGCCACCGTTGTTCATTCGCGGCGTTCGACTGAACTCGCCACATAGAACTACGAGCACTTTATCTTGCAAGCCGCGCTGGTGCAAATCTTCAAACAGTGTCGCGACGCAGCTATCGACTTTGGGCAGGTAATTTTCCATTCCCTTTTGCAAGTCCCAATGATGATCCCAGCCGCCGAAGTGAACCGTCACGAAAGTCGATCCAGCTTCTACAAGTCGTCTGGCGAGTAGCGTACTTTGTCCCCAAGTATGACGACCATAACGAGCGCGCAGCTGCGGGTCTTCCGCGCTAATATCGAACGCTTTGCGGCCCGCATCTCCCACGACTAGATCGTAGGCTTTCTCCTGGAATTGATCGATTGATTCCGTTGTACGGTTTTTATCAACTACTCGGCGAAGGTCATCGAAGGATGTAAGCAGATGGCGTCGATCTTCCAAGCGATCTACTGTCAGGCCACTCGTCAAGTTGAGATTCGCCACTTGGAATTTCTCAGCGTTCGGATCGCCATCGGTTTCAAATGGATTATGTTCCAAGCCTAGATAGTTCGCACCAAAGTAACCTGGTCGAAGCCCAATGCTGCTGGCATAAGGAACAGCAACGTGAGCCGGCAAGCCCGCGCGTCGAGGGCCACACAACTTCGTTGCAATCGAACCCAGCGAAGGATAGCGACCGCGCGTGTCGGCACCGCTGACTCCGCCACGACTGGTCAGCATATAATGCCCGGCGGTGAAGTGGTCTCCCTGATCATGGTGCAACGAACGGACGATTGAGAACTTGTCAGCAACCTTGGCTTGCAGGGGAAACAGCTCTGTGACATCCATACCTGGAACATTGGTCCGGATCGGACGCCATATGCCGCGATATTCAGCAGGCGCCTCGGGCTTCATGTCATACATGTCCATGTGTCCCGGACCACCGTCCAGCCACAGAAGAATGACTGAAGTGTCTTTGCGCCCTATTCCGTTTTGCGCAGAAATCTCCTTGGCTCGCAGAACATCGGCGAGCCCGACGCTGGCCATCCCAGCTACGCCGACTTGAACGAAGCTTCTTCGCGAAATTCCGTCGCAGTATCTTGACGTTCTTCCTGCCTCAATTCTGAACATTGCATACTCCGCTGGAAGTTTGCTGAAACATCCTGACTAAGGATTTCAGACAATGTCCACTATAACAGCAGCACACGCAACAGTTAACAGGTGGCTACGGAGGGGTGGAAACGAGAGCGAGGAAACTCAACCTAGTGCTTTGTCCACATTAGGTATTGGGGTTGGCACTTGGGTTGGACTCTAGCTTTGGTTTGGTCCTATCAGATGGAAGACTTTAGAGAGCGTCCCGCTTAGAAATCGAAGAGTGAACCGCAATTTATAAGTGACTGATCAGCCGGTAGGCGTTAGCCCAATGCCATCTACTTTCCGATAAACGATTTCCATGTTGAAATTAGGCACACCGTTATTACTAATAAAACATGGGCAATACTAATGCTTGTAAAACTGGCGGTTATGTTCGGATGCAAGTTGTTTCCCTCCCTTTGCGGCAAAGTAGATGGCATTGGGCTAACGCCTTCCGGCTGATAAGTCACC
>JANNNN010000189.1:0-5140 GCA_031398555.1 Planctomycetia bacterium
GCCCCGATCTAACGCACGTTGGAAGCCGAATGAGTCTCGGTGGTGGCACACTAGCGAACGATACTGAAGGTTTTCTGAAGTGGCTCGTGCAAACTCAAACGCTGAAGCCTGACGTCCACATGCCCAGCTTTCACATGTTACCTCAGGATGATTTGCTCTCGCTTGCGGCTTATCTGGATGCCCTTGAATGAACAGCGATGAATCTTTATCCCACGACTCGCTCGCACGCGACGATGTTGAGCCTCTAAGCCGGGCTCCGACCGCCGAGCTTCGGCGCGCTCAGGAGGAGCGTTTACTTCAAACATGGGAAACTCCTAGCGGCTGGCGGTATTGGTCGTCAGTTAACAACTCGGATGTTGGGCTGTGGTATACGGCCATGGCATTCGTCTTTTTCCTTTTTGCTGGTGTGCTAGCGCTACTAATGCGTATTCAGCTTGCCCTGCCGAACAATCATTTCCTTTCTGCGGACTTCTACAATCAAGCCTTTACAGTCCATGGTTCGGTGATGATGTTCCTCTTTGCCTTACCTATTTTCGAAGCGATCGCGATACTTTTGCTGCCACAGATGCTTGGTGCGCGGGACTTGCCGTTTCCGCGGCTATCGGCGTTCGGGTTCTGGTGTTTTCTGCTGGGGGGTATTTTCCTTTGCGGTTCTATCTTCTTTAACGCCGCGCCCAGTGGCGGATGGTTCATGTACCCGCCGCTCACGTCGAAATACCAAGCGGGGATCGGCGCCGACATTTGGCTACTGGGCTTTTCGTTTATCGAAGTGGCGGCGATCGCCGCGGCTGTCGAGATGATCGTTGGAACGCTGAAGTGCCGCCCACCCGGGATGCGTATTAATTTGATGCCGTTGTACGCTTGGTACGTCTTAGTCGCGGCGGCGATGATTCTATTCGCCTTCCCGCCACTTATCACGGGAAGTATGTTGCTGGAAATCGAGCGCGCATTTGGATGGCCTTTTTTTAATCCAGCGGGCGGCGGCGATCCGCTTTTGTGGCAGCATTTGTTTTGGCTGTTTGGACATCCGGAAGTTTATATTGTCTTCCTTCCGTCGGTCGCGCTTATAGCGATGATTGTGCCGACCTTTGCTCGCACGCCCATCGTCGGATATCCCTGGGTCGTACTGGCGGCTATCGGCACTGGTTTTTTGAGTTTTGGGCTATGGGTCCATCATATGTTTACGACCGGTTTACCGGGCATTTCACTTGGGTTTTTCTCATCGGCCTCCGAAGCGGTTGCAATTCCAACCGGAATTCAGATTTTTTGCTTTATCGCGACCGTGGCCGCTGGTCGTGTAACATATTCAGTACCGATGCTATTTTCATTGGGCAGCTTGATGATCTTTGTATTCGGTGGACTGACCGGCGTGATGGTTGCTCTGGCTTCGTTTGACTTCCAGGCACACGACACGTACTTCGTTGTTGCTCACTTGCACTATGTAATGGTCGGTGGTGTGATCTTTCCAATGATTGCAGGCATCTACTACTTCTTTCCATTGGTGTATGGAAAGAAACTCTCCGACAAACTCGGCAACATCGCCTTCTGGATCACGTTAGTCGGATTCAATTTGACCTTCCTGCCGATGCACATCACAGGGTTGCGTGGAATGCCGCGTCGGGTGTTCACCTATCCAGCTAATATGGGTTTCGACACACTCAATTTTGTCTCGACGATTGGAGCCTTTATTTTGGCAGCGGGTGTCGCCGTCATTTTCTGGGATATTATCCGCCCGAAACAAAAAGAACCCTACTCAAAGCGGAATCCATGGAATGCGGGCACGCTGGAGTGGCTGCAAGAAATGCCGGGCAAGCCCTGGGGAATTCGCTCGATTCCCGAAATTGATAGTCGTTATCCACTTTGGGATCAGCCGAATTTCGAGCGCGATGTGGACGAGGGTCGATTCTATTTACCAGATGCAGAGGAGAATCTTAGAGAGACGATTGTCACTTCGATAATTGATGCAAAGCCGCAACAGTGTTTGCGGCTGCCCGGATCTTCGTTCATCACGATCTATGCCGCATTCACACTCGGTGGGTTCTTTATATTTGGTACTTATCATTTGTGGTGGTTGGCGATGACCAGTCTCGTGCTCGCGATTGGAATTATCAGCTACTGGTTGTGGACAGGCCCCATACCGGAAAAAGTTGAGAAGGATATCGGTCTCGGGTTAAAACTGCCAACTTATCTATCGGGGACGGCTTCGATTAGTTGGTGGGCGATGTGCATCACGATGCTCGCCGACTTGACAGCTTTCATTTCGATCGTGTTCGGTTATTTTTTCTACTGGACCATTCACGATGACTTTCCACCGAGGCCCTGTCCAGGTCCGGGACTGTTATGGCCGCTGACCGCACTGGTTTTGCTGCTTGGAGCTTGGGGTCTGACCGTCCTCGCGCGGCGATGGAACGAAGACGACCAGAGTCAGGCGTACTATGTCGGATTGGTTGCAGCGCTGCTATTAGAACTAGCTGGCGGAGCAGCGCTAATCGCAGGGCCCTGGACTACCGGTCTCAATCCGCAAGACCACGTCTATCCTGCCACAGTTTGGTTGTTAGTCCTGTGGACGGTGATTCACGTGGGTATCGGAATGTACATGCAGCTTTACTGCATAGCAAGGCGACTGGCGGGGCGAATGACAGCCCGTATCAACGGTGACATCACAAATGTTGAACTCTATTGGCATTTCACGGCGCTGACATGCATCGTTACTGTTGCCGTTATCGCTGGTTTTCCATTGGTGGCTTAAAAAGATGTGAGTGTCATGATGGCGTTGCGAGAGAAAGAAGTTACGCACGAAAGAAATCAGAGTATCTGGCTGTTAGTGGTGTCGCCGACCATCTGGGCGATACATTTTTTTGCATGTTACTTAACCGCAGCGATCTGGTGTGCAAAATACTCCGGTCCCGATCGGTCTCTGGGAATCGTACGAGAGGCCATTGGTGTATATACGGTGATTGCGATGATCGGAATTGGACTTACTGGTGTCATTGGGTATCGACGACACAACTTCCAACATGCCACTATTTCCCATCACCGAGATACGCCCGAGGATCGTCATCGTCTGTTGGGATTCGCAACATTGCTTCTATCAGGGCTAAGTGCTATCGCTACCTTGTTTGTGGCTCTAGCTGCCTACTTCACCGAAAAATGTCACTGATGCGTAAAATGTTTTTGATAATAGGTTGCCTCGCTCTATTTGCGGCTTGGGTGCTTCTGCCACTATTGGCACCCTCCGCCTTTTATGTGCATATGACGATGCATATGGGAATCGTTGCAGTCGCTGCGCCGCTGCTCGCGATTGGAATGGGGGGTGGACCAATGGATCCTGTAGTGAGATATCCGCAGTATTTTGCACCCATCCCCATTTCGCTGCTAGAGCTTGTCGTGGTATGGGCTTGGCATGCACCCGGATTACATCATTTTGCACGCCATAGTGTGGTGGGGTTGTTAGCGGAGCAAATGATGTTTCTTGGTTGTGGTTTACTTCTGTGGCTATCTGCATTCGGTGGAAGTGAGCCTCACGATTCCAGCAGAGCCGCGACCGGGGTAATTGGACTGTTACTTACGATGATGCACATGGTGTTGCTCGGCGCACTATTGGCACTGACCCCGCGTGCGCTGTACCCGCATGGTGAAAGTCACTCAGGACTAATGCCACTGGAGGATCAGCATCTTGGCGGCGCGATCATGCTGGTCGGTGGTGGCATCTCCTATCTCCTTGGCGGCCTTTGGTTGTCGGTTCGCATACTACGTGGACATGTCGTGCAATCGAGAGTAACTCAATGAAGACTTTATTGAACGCCTGCTTCGACATGGTGACTCGCATTGGCCAACTTCTACGGGAAATTGGGAATAATGCATTTGCACTATTGAAGCCTGGACCAGGTTGGGTTGGGCTAAAGCGTTGGCTGTTACAGATCGTAACGCTGGTCAGTCTAGCAGGCATAGGTGGATTTCTCGTGGTCAACACGGGGCTTGTACCGATCAAGGCGAGTTCGGGTCATTGGCCGATCACATCATGGTTTCTGCACTATGCCATGACTAGAGCCGTTGCGACTCAGTCGATGATGATTGAGGTGCCCGACTTGGATGAGCCGGGTATGGTGATTAAGGGCGCCACACATTATGAATCAGGCTGTTTTCCATGCCACGGTAAACCAACGCTACAGAATCCAAGAATCGCATCGAAGATGACTCCCAATCCACCCTATCTTCCGCCCATCATTCACAAGTGGGAGGCGCACGAGTTGTTTTATATCGTCAAGCATGGGGTGAAATTCACAGGGATGCCTGCCTGGCCAGCACAGCAACGTGACGACGAAGTGTGGGCGATCGTCGCATTTCTGCAGAGGTTTCCAGAGTTAACGGAGCAGGAATATGACCGTTTGGTGAACGGATACGACTTGAAAGAATCTCAAAGTGGTTCGAGCGTTTCCGAGGCGACGAACGTTGGCAACGTGCCACTCGCTGGACTTACTGGGCGCGGGGGTGTCACACAATCGACCTTCGATAGTTGCGAGAGATGTCATGGAAAGGAGGGCCAAGGCAGGGGAGCTGGTGTGGCGCCGAAAATCGCTGGCCAACGGTTAGAGTACCTAGAGAAATCGCTTGACGCGTTTGCGCAAGGTAAGCGTTTCAGCGGAATTATGGAACCGATTGTAGCAGGGCTGACCCGGGAGGAGATACGTGAAATCGCTGTGGTCTACAGTAAACGCGATGCAGAGCGGTCGACAGGGCAGTCAACTGACAACCCTCTCACATTGCAGCAAGCGGTTAGTCGCGGTGCCACGCTTGCGCAAGACGGCTTACCGAAATCGCGAGTACCCATTTGCGCAGAATGCCATGGACCGAGCGACAGCTTACGAAACGGAGCTTATCCGAAGCTCGCGGGTCAATACGCGGATTACCTCGTCCAACAGCTTGAGCTTTTTGCGAAAGATCATCGCGGCGGTTCGGAGTACGGTTCGTTGATGCACCCCATAGCCAGTCGGTTGACATCACAGCAAATGCGCGACGTTGCGTTGTACTACGAATCGCTGAGTGTTTCAGGTGAGCAATTACCCCAATGACGGCGGGCGAGAGGTGTGAATTATGCGTCATATGGAAGATCGGGTTGTGCGGCTGTCGTGAATCGCTC
>JANNNN010000207.1:0-6251 GCA_031398555.1 Planctomycetia bacterium
GCGCGATGCAGCGACTCGAGCAGTCGATCGGCAAGTTGATTGCCTTCATCGCTGCGGACATTGACGCCGACTTGGGTCGCGAGTGTTGCCTCTTGATGCGACAGGGCTTTTTCAGTTTCACATAATCGCTGCACGAGCGAATCGATCGACTCAAGCAATTGCCATGCGGAGTCTTCACCCGTCATGGGTATATCGAGCATGTCTTCTGCGTCCAGAAGACCGTCCAACATCGCAACATTGACCAGCTCGACGCGTTCGCGGAGTGGAATGTTTCGGTCATCGCCTTTGCCCGATTTTGCATTTGCGTGCGGCGTGGACGACAGAGCACGAGGTTGCCAACCTGTTGCTTCGGCAAAGTCATCCATCAGCTGCTGAATGTCAAATGCGCGAGGTTGTTTAGCCTCGTTGCGATCGCTTGAGTTAGATTCCTCAGTATGGATTCGCAGGTGTGTTGAGCGCTTCCTAGTCACTGCGTGCCTTTCAAAGTCGACGATTGCCCGGACGAAATGCGATTCATTCGCAGATCTTAGTGACTCACATCCGTGTGACACGCGCCGCCGACTTGAAACCTCGTGCTTAAGATGGCCAGCGACACTATTCACTGGACTCTAGTTCACAGGTTGAACGTCGGCCGCTCAACTGATCCTCAGCTAGGCACAGGTATCGGCTGATGGCAAGGTATTCCGTCTAGATAAAAGAGTCGGGCGAATGCGATTTCTTTGTCGGACACCCGGAAAGGTTGCCTGAGCCGCAAATATGGAATAACCCGTTTTTGAACTGAGAATGGGCTGCACTACAGTTTCGCGAATTTCTGCGTTCAAAAATTGAGCGCAACTCATCAAGTGATTACAGTTTGGCGATTTTTGTGTTGCGACCCATTACGAGCGCGTCCATTGCCGAAGGGAAGACACAGCCCTAGCTAGCGGGTGGTGAAACCACCGGTGAGGAAGACAGTGGATACCGTAGACCCGAAGGGTCGACCGAAGCGTTGTTTTTGTGTGTGACGAAAACGTCGTGAAAGGTGGCGCGAGAATTGGTTCTGTCGACCCTTCGAGTCTAACACTGCCGCGTTAAAGTAACCGGTGGTTTCACCACCGGCTAGGGTATGCCAGCCCTTCGCTTAGACACGTTCAGTGGGGTCTATGATCAAAGCGTTGTCGCTACGGGAAGTCGCGGTGGCTCAGAAAGCCATGAACATTTGAGACAAATGTTCTACAATCGGTTCCTATTAGCTGCTCTTAGCATTCTCATGGCAGATCATCACGATGCGGAGCGTTTCGTAACTGATCTTGGCCTTGAAATGCTCGAAGAGCGGTTTGACGCGGCGGTTTTCGACTAGATGCTCGACAGCGATAATCTGGTCGCGTGTATCGGCATCGACCCACGGCGTGCAATCGGTAATCTTTTCGAGGCGCAAGTAATCCTCTAAATAAGTACAAATGGTCGAGTAGGCACGATCGAGTTTCTTGGCGACGATCTCAAGTGAATCTCCGCGACGGAAATAGTCAAAGGCGGCAAACGCATTGGACTTCGGCAAGACAACAGTGGACTCTACGTGAGCAGGCCTGACACTTGTATCGAGATCGGTACTCAGCTGGTTTTGGGCGCAATATTCACTGATGGCGGCGACGAATATATTGGCAAAATCTTGTTTCTTTTGTTCACCCACGCCTCGAATGGTCGCAAATTTTGCTACCGTCGTTGGGCGATAACGCGCAAAATCACGCAACGGCTCGTCACCAAAAATCACGTAAGCCGGAACGCTGCGAGCTAACGCCAATTCGCTTCTAATTTTTCGAAGTGTATCGAACAAGCCTCGGTCGACGCCTTCCCAAGATGGTTCGCCGCCGGAGGAACTTCGTTTCTTGGCCGCTGGCTGCGCGGCTACGGTTAGACGCGGATTGCCATCGCGCTTGAGCAAGCGTCGGCCGCTCCCGGTGAGCGAGAGGACTTGATATTCGCCGGTACGTTGCAAGAAGCCTTGGCTGATCAACTGATCGATCCACATCCGTACAGCAGCTAGTCCTTCGGCGGCCATCAATCCATAAGTGCTTAGTTTGTCGTGCTTCAATTCGAGGATGCGAGGTTCGGTGGCACCGATCAAGACTTTTGCTGTGTGCACAGCTCCAAAACGCTCTTCCAATCGCACAACGCATGAGAGTATCTTTTGACTGATCGTCACCGGATCCTCGGCTAGCTCCAGTTCGTCCAAGCACACATCGCATGCGTCGCACGTTGCATGGGCATACTTCTGGCCGAAGTACTCGACCAGTGCGCGATGGCGACATACTGTGCTCGAACAGAGATTGTTCATGGCGTTAAGGGCTTTGACGGCACCTTCAAATGCGGCTTGGTTGTCGCCTTCCATGATCTTTTTCCAAGTCATGAAGTCGGCACCCGAGTAGATCAGCACACACTCCGACTCCAGACCATCACGGCCCGCGCGGCCGCTTTCCTGCTGATAGTGTTCGATCGATTTTGGCATGCCTGCATGGATCACGCAGCGCACATTGGATTTATCGATGCCCATACCGAATGCGACCGTGGCGACGATGACATCGCATTGCTCTTTGATGAAGGCGTCTTGATTGGCTTTTCGCTGCGTGTCATCGAGGCCAGCGTGATAGGGGAGGGCGGTGATCCCCATCTGCTTGAGCACTCCGGCGGTGCGTTCAACTTCTTTGCGACTGATACAGTAGACGATGCAAGACTCGCCACGATGCCGTGTTATGATTTCGACGACTTGCTCCATTCGCCCGTTGGCTCGCATCATTCGATAGACTAAGTTCGGTCGATCGAAGTCTCCAACTAAAATGGCTGGATCATCGAGTCCCAATTGGGCAGCGATGTCATCTCGGACCGGCCCGGATGCGGTTGCGGTGAAAGCGTGTATCGATGCTTCAGGGAAGTGCTGCTTTAGAACGCTTAGCCCGCGATACTCGGGACGAAAATCATGCCCCCAATTGCTGATGCAGTGGGCTTCGTCGATCGCGAAAAAGGCAACTTTTGTATTGCGAAGAAAATCGAGCATTCGGTCAGTCAATAAACGCTCGGGGGCGACGTACAAGAGCTTGAGCGTCCCGGTTCGCATCTGTTCGGCCACGATGCGCTTTTCTTCCATCGACTGGCTACTATTGACGAAAGCTGCTGAGACTCCATTCGCGTGCAGCGCGTCCACTTGGTCTTTCATCAGCGAAATCAGCGGCGAGACGACTACGGCCATCCCGTCAGCGCACAATGCTGGAACTTGAAAGCAAATCGATTTACCGCCGCCTGTGGGGAGGACCGTCAAGCTATCGCGATGGGAAAGCACACAGCGGATCGATTTTTCTTGAAGCGGTCGGAACGCATTATATCCCCAGACGTCGCGGAGTATTTTTTCGGCTTGGGTCAGTTCAGCGGTCGACATTTGCGTTTCCTACGTGGCATTGTTTGGCGAATATCATAACACGGCGCAAGTATTAGCGGCGGAGCATGCCGTAGCTTGATACCATTTGTCCCGAGCATCAAATCGCGGAAGCGATCAAAGGACTTCAATTTCTCCAACCTGTCCTGCCCAGCTACTTTCGATACCATCCACCCAAAGAAGTCGGTTACGGCTACACTTAGGGACGGACTTTCCCTCCACCCGCTAGAGATTTAAATACCATGATTGACGCGCATACCTCGGCAGCCGATCTGAGTGCAAAAAGTAATGCACCGCGAGGGTGGAATGGAAAACGGATGGCGTTGCTCGTCGGTGGGAGTGTGCTTTTTGGTGCGGCATTCTTCACTTACGTATTGTGGCTGTACGGGGAAGTAGAAAATGCGGCCAAGTTATCCACTGCAGCCTGGCGTCCCGTCGCCACCGAACTGTCGCCACGTTACGCTAGCCTGGAGAAACTGGTCGCCGAGGGAGTCGATAAACGGCAATTGGCGATGGAGTTGGGCGAACAATTTCGACTAAAAACCGATCGTTTTCGTGGTACAGGACAAGCTGTCCAGCAAGTGGCGATGGCCAATGAATTGGAAGAATTGTTCGATAAAATCACTAAAAGTCTAGAGGCCACCCCGGCGGCGAGTGATTTAGCGGCCCGCTGGCAAGCAAACGTCGGAGGCTCTTCCGAGTTGCAAACGGTACTCGAATTGTATAACGTACAAGTCAGGAAGCAGAAACGCTGGAGAGCGAGTTTTGGTGGCTCCGTGTTACTTGCATTCATCAAACTGCCCGAGCCGAGCGAAGTTCGGGTTGTTACGGATTTGTCGAATAGTCGAATTCAGTAAAGTTTGACGGATGTAACGCCGATTCAGTGGTTAGGACAAGGTGCCTGCCAACGCGGCAACACTGCGTAGCGTTCGTTTGGACGGACGGGTACCTTGACGACTTAGTACTTGACTAGTAGACTTCGCTGGATTAACTTCTTGCCTGCAAATGACTTATGGCATTTGTGGACACCGGCGAAGGAGGTAGCCAAGTGACTAAAAAAGAGATCGTGAAGACGATTTCCGATAAGACGGGACTGACGCAACTGGATATTAAGAAGGTTGTTCAGCTAACGTTCGATGGCATTGTAGAAACGTTGCTAGAAGAAGGGCGAGTTGAGCTGCGCGACTTTGGAGTGTTCCAAGTAAAGAAACGCAAGGCTCGCAAAGCTCGCAATCCACGCACTGGTCATCAGGTCGACGTACCTGAGAAACTGGTAGTGACCTTCAAACCTGGCAAGTTGATGGAAGCTAAAGTTCAGGAGTTGGAAAATTCGCTCGCTACACAGTCGAGTAAAGCCAACTTCGCGACCGATGGCAGCGACAATGAGGACGAGGATGACTCGGCCAACTAATCGGACTGACGACCTGAGTCGGGAACGAAGACACACTTGGCCAAGACGAAATTAACGCGACGACTGAGCTAACGCTCGGCTCGCCCAGCCTGAGGTTCACGGAGGAACTACGATGCGACGCTGGATTTGTGCTGCGATGTTGCTAGTGTGTTTGAGCACCACTGGCTGCGTCATCCCCATTTATTCTGCCATCAAAGAACGTCGGGCCGAGCAGTTGATCTACACCTCGGAAAACCTACGCTTGATGCTGCAAGAGTGGGAACGCATTTGGTTTACCGACCAACCTGACCATATGACACCCTACCGCGTTCACGGCGGCGTGATCTAAATAAAAGCTATGGCTTGCAAGTCGAGCAATCGCAGAGGTCTCACCACCCCCTAGGCAGGCGTCACTTTCCTTTTGGAACTGCCCCGCAGTTTTGTTGGGAGTGCGAGGCACCTGCCGAGCTTGATGCGTAAATAGCTTTGCGAGCGTAAAACCATGGCCGCTTGGAGCATATAGTTCCCCCATCGGACTTGTCGAGTCGGACGGCTGCGGGTTCGTCTGCTTTTCTGCCGCGTCATTTTTTGACCAGAGCCAATTGGCGCAGTGCTGCAATTTCCGAAACTGACGTTTTCTAAATCTTGGAAAAAGACTAACAACTTCATAATTCCCGCGTGAGACCGCCTAATGGGAGCAGCTCCGCCAGAAGCCTTGTTAGAAAGTTCCTTGCATGATCTACCGAGCTGTTCGTAGATTCAATATTCTGAAGGCTATAGCTGGCCGGGAAACTTTTCATCGCGTCGAAAAACGAATCGCGACCGAGTTTCATGGCAGCAGCTACGGCGGTTGGGCGATAGCCAAAGGTTCGCTCGATGAGAACTCGGTTGTCTACTCAATTGGAATTGGTCAGGACACCTCATTTGATCAGTCGCTTATAGATAGCTATCAACTGCAAGTTTTCGCCTATGACCCAACGCCTGCTTCGATAGCTTGGGTGCGGTCGAACATAGTTAGCTCGAGATTCATTTTTAATCCGTTGGCACTGAGCGAAGTTGACGGCTTTCTGACTTTATACGGACCGGCTCCGAATGTTGCGGACCAAGTCTCCGCTTCTGTCCATCAATCGCACGCAGCGAGTAAACCGTACTCAGTTCCCTGCCAGACCTTCGACTCTATGCTTAAATCCAACGAGCACTCTTCCTGCGACCTGCTCAAAATGGATATCGAAGGTGCCGAGTATCCGGTTCTCAAGCAAATCTGCAAGAGTGGTTTAATCAATTGCGTTAAGCAACTGCTGATTGAGTTCCACCACTTCTTTCCGGGGATTAGGATTACCGAGACGAATGCGATCGTAAAAGAGCTTCGTCGCCATGGTTTTCGAATCGCATGGATTTCCAGAACGAACCATGAATATCTTTTTGTAAACCCTGACTTCGCTCATTCTGCGTAAG
>JANNNN010000208.1:0-2157 GCA_031398555.1 Planctomycetia bacterium
ACTGTGGGCGGTGAAGAGCAGTTTGGCACTGGCCCGCTTCGGTGCAGCGATTTGTTCTAGACCCTGGCGGACCAAGTCGGTTTGAGCTTCGATGAACAGCGGATGGTTGAAGCCTTTGCGGACTTTCTCGACTAGCGGGGCACCCTCGCCGACTTCTTCCTGTGCGACTTGAATGTTCTCGCGATATTGGCGGCAGCCTGAATAGCAACTGAACATGCTGGTAAAGAAGGCGATCGCGCGCTGGCGACCGTCCTGCCGCATTTCACGTAGGGTATCCGCCAGCATTGGCTTCCAGTTGCGGTTCCCCCAGTAGATTGGCAGCTCGATGCCGGCTGCATCAAGCTCGGTGCGGAGTGCCGAGATGAGAGCTCGGTTCTGAGAGTTGATGGGGCTGACGCCACCGAAGTGCTGATAGTGTTCGACGACTTCGAGCATGCGTTCGCGGGGCACGTTCTTACCACGGAGGACGTTTTCAAGAAACGGCAGCACTTCGTCCGGTCCTTCGGGGCCGCCGAAGGAAACCAACAAAATCGAATCAAACTTGGGCTGGTCAGGCATGGGGTGGCTTTATTTACTAGGGGCGGTGAGGCTGGGATGTATTGATTGTCGCACGATTGTTCCAATCGTATCTGAAGCATCGTAGCCTAAACAATCGGGACAATTGTGCGACACTCAAGCGCTGCTCCCAGCAACTCGTTCACAAATTCTGAGGACTCTCGCTAATCGCCAGATCTTTCCAAGTTGAAACTCGAGAAATGACCGTATTTTCGTACTCGTACTCAGCCGCCGGCGGTACTCCTACTCGTACTCGAATTTCGGTCCCGTTCGATTTCGCTCCCGTTCGAGTACCGTTTCATTGAGTACGAGTCCGATTTCGCAGCATGGCGTACTTGCGATAAGCGAGAAGCGTCCAAATACTGAGGATTATCTGGTCGCGTCAAGCGGGCACGAGTCGCGTTGCCTGATCCCCTTCCAGCTTTTGGCGACTTTGTTAGGCTGTTGAAAAGTTGCTGCGGCCTCGTTCTGCCGTAGCCGGTCTGGCATCTGCTACAACGCTGCACAGGAAAAGTTTGATGGCGAATCCGAGAGTCCTCCTTCTACGAGCTCCGGGCACGAATTGCGATATCGAAACGGCATTTGCCTTCGAATCCGTCGGTGCGACGGTCATCAGTGTTCACGTCAATCAGTTGATTCAAACGCCTGAGATCGGTGCGAACTGTCAGATACTGTGTCTGCCCGGTGGTTTCAGCTACGGTGACGATATCGCCGCAGGCCGAATTCTGGCGCAACGACTGAAAGTTCATCTGGTCGATCTGGTAAATCAGTTTCGCAGCCACGATCGATTGGTCCTTGGGATTTGCAACGGCTTTCAAGTGATGATGCGTTTGGGGATCTTTTTTCCAGGCGACGAAGACAATCCACCGGCGACATTAGCGCTGAACTCGCATGCTCGGTTTGAGGATCGGTGGGTGCATTTGAAGAACGTTGCATCGAATAGCGTATTCTTGCGAGATATTGACGCGATGTATTTGCCGATGGCGCATGCTGAAGGGCGATTTGTGGTTCGAGATTTAGAGATGACGGCTAAACTGCAGGCGGCTGGTCAACTGGGGCTGCGATACAGCGCGGCGGATGGCAGCACTTCGGATGAACCGCTGGCGTTTCCCGACAATCCCAACGGGGCTCAGTGCAACGTGGCGGGGATATCGGATCCGACAGGGCGCGTTTTTGGCCTGATGCCCCATCCTGAACGCTATCTCGATGCGACTCACCATCCATTTTGGACCAGACGCAAGGTTCAGCCAGAGCACGGTGAGGGGCGGAAGGTCTTCGAGAACGCCGTCGCCTACTTCGCTTGAGTCTTGGCAGTGGTGGTTGACGTCCGGCCATGGAGACTGCATGTACCATCGTCGCAGTTTTCTCCAGCCAGTCGATAGCGGCGGTTGGCGAGTACTCGGTAAAAATAGCGCCAAAGCGGCATGAGGAAGGGCAAGTGCATGACCGGAGCCATCCACCACAGGCGGGGTAAATAACGACTGAGGAATCGCACCGCGTCCGCACCACCAAAACGCTGGTGATCGGGAGTCACGACCCACATCTGATCCATCAATTGGTCGTAGCTCAGTTCTGGGTAGCGGTCAGCGACGCGGGGATCGG
>JANNNN010000316.1:0-3827 GCA_031398555.1 Planctomycetia bacterium
GAAGCGCGGCCACAAAGGCCTGACGCGAGACATAGCTTTTTGATACGTAGCTAATTTCTAGTATTGGCATTGAGCGATTGAGCGGATCAAATGATTAAATGTTAGCAGAATAGCACCCAAACCGCACATCGGCGAGCCCACCCGCTTGGCGCCCCTCGCCAGGGTTTTGCGAAGGTCAAATCTTAAACACTGCGAAATTTGAGCCGTCGACGAGGTTCCGAAGCACTTTTGCAAGATTTGGACAACAAAAAGCCAGGTATTTGGACAAAATCCCTTACTTTCCTGGATGTCCATTTGTAGAATTTACCTCAACCCGCCAGGGCTGGATATTCGATACATCCCTTGCAACCCTCATATTCTATTCTAACGCAATACAATCCCTCCACGCAGTTACAGGCTTTCCCTGAATGTCCAAGGACACTCCGCAGGCGGCGTCCGCCAAGCAAGTTCAAGTTGTTAGTGGAATCACTGTTCGATTGGTCGGCGACTCTGGAGATGGTATGCAACTGCTTGGCACGCAGTTGACCAATACTTCCGCGCTATCGGGCAACGACATAGCCACATTTCCGGACTTTCCAGCGGAGATTCGCGCCCCGCGCGGGACTCGAGCTGGAGTGAGCGGTTTTCAGGTTCAGTTCGCATCTCACGAAGTGCATACTCCTGGAGACACACTCGATGCGTTGATCGCAATGAACCCGGCCGCATTGGTCACTAACATCGCTGATCTTCGTGCTGGCGGTTTGTTAATCGTCGACGAAGATAGTTTTGAGGACAAGGATCTCAAGCTCGCTGCCTTGAGCACCAATCCGCTCGAAGAACCGATGATGGAGAACTATAGGTTAGCGAAGGTCCCGATAACAAAGCTGACGCGAACGGCGGTTCAGTCGTTGGGGCTGAGCATGAAGGAAGCGGACCGTTGCCGAAATTTCTTTGCGATGGGAATGGTCTATTGGCTCTATGGTCGCGATATGGATGCGACGCTGCGATTTATTCGCACCAAATTTTCCAAGGCTGCTGATGTACAAGAAGCCAACGAGCGGGCTTTGCGAGCGGGTTGGGCGTTTGGTGAAACCACTGAGTTGCTCGGCATTTCCTATCGGGTTGACTCAGCTTCTCTGCCACCTGGAAAATACCGTAACGTGATGGGAAACCAGGCGCTTGCTTGGGGTTTGATGGCCGCTGCGCAACTTAGTGGTAAGGAATTGTTCTACAGTTCGTACCCTATTACGCCAGCCAGCGACATTCTTCACGAGTTGTGCAAATACAAGAACTTTGGTGTTTGCACCGTTCAAGCTGAAGATGAAATCGCGGCAATGTGTGCTATCATCGGCGCCGCCTACGGTGGCTCTATGGCTGTAACGACCAGCAGCGGGCCGGGAATTGCCCTTAAAGCTGAAGCGATGGGTCTGGCGGTGATGATTGAGTTGCCGCTGATTGTGATTGACGTCCAGCGCGGTGGTCCAAGCACTGGTTTGCCAACGAAGACCGAACAAGCTGACTTGCTGCAGCTGCTGAACGGGCGAAACGGTGAAGCTCCAATTCCAATATTGGCGGCTCGCAGTCCAGGTGACTGCTTTGATACCGCTGTTGAAGCTTGGCGGATTGCCACTCAGTTCATGGTACCGGTTGTAATTCTATCGGACGGATATATCGCTAACGGTGCCGAGCCGTGGATCATTCCTGACATGAATAAACTGAAACCGATTCCGATCACGCACCCAGGTGCTAAGAAAGAGGGCGACGGTAAATTTATGCCGTATGCCCGAAACGAGTTCCTTGCACGGCCATGGGCGATTCCGGGCACGCCAGGCTTGATGCACCGTGTTGGCGGACTGGAAAAACAAGATGGAACCGGCAACGTGAGCTACGATGCTGAGAATCATCAAAAGATGGTTCATATTCGTGCTCAAAAGGTTGCGAACATTGCCAAGGTCATTCCTCCTCAAACGGTCTTCGGGCCGGATAAGGGTGAGTTGCTGGTGATTTCTTGGGGTGGAACTTATGGTGCTTGCCATACGGCCGTCGATGATGCGATCAAAGCAGGACGCAAAGTTGCTCATTGCCACCTTCGCCACTTGAATCCGTTCCCTGCCAATTTGGGCGATCTGATTTCGAACTACGAATCGGTGCTTGTCCCAGAGCTGAACATGGGGCAATTGATACAGTTGATTCGTCACAAATATTTGGTGGATGCTATTGGCTTTAACAAAGTTAAAGGTAAGCCGTTTTCAGTCAGTGAGTTGCTCGAAAAGATTCTCGAACTCACAACGAAAACTAGCAAGCTGGTCGCGACATCCGCAGCCAGTTAAGCTCACCACAGATTTCGGTCGAAGGCAGAAGTGTAAACTTAGATCGCGACCAACCTCACACCTTACAGCATTCAAATAAACGAAAATCCGATGAATCTACCAGTGCTGACTGCCAACGATTTTGCAAGTGACCAAGACATTCGTTGGTGCCCCGGATGTGGCGACTATTCTATTCTCGCGCAGATGAAGAAGATGCTTCCTGAGCTCGGGTTACCACCCGAACAGATCGTGTTCGTGTCAGGTATCGGCTGCTCAAGCCGCTTTCCGTACTATATGAACACCTACGGGATGCACAGTATTCACGGACGGGCTCCAGCGGTTGCAACCGGTCTGCGAGTTGCACGTCCCGATCTGAAAGTTTTCGTGATCACCGGTGACGGCGATGCACTCAGCATCGGTGGCAATCACTTCATTCACTTGATTCGTCGCAACGTGAATCTGACGCTAGTGCTGTTCAACAATCGGATTTATGGATTGACCAAGGGGCAGTATTCGCCTACCAGCCCCGAAGGTCAGGTGACTAAGAGTACTCCCATGGGATCGGTTGATCATCCGTTGAATCCTATTTCAGTGGCCCTTGGAGCTGAAGCAACCTTTATCGCTCGCTCCGTTGATACCCAGATCAAGCACTTGGCCGCAACGCTATACCGCGCGGCTCAGCATCGTGGCACCGCAGTGGTCGAAGTCTATCAGAATTGCAACGTGTTCAATGATGGAGCGTGGAGTTACGCGCAAGACAAAGCGACTCGTGAAGATACGACGCTCGAGCTTGAACATGGCAAGCCGATGATTTTTGGTAAGAAACGCGATAAGGGCATCCGCTTGAATGGTCTGAAGCCCGAGATCGTTGATCTTACGACCGGTATTTCTCACGATGATTTGCTATTCCACGACGAGAAAGCTGACACGACTCTTGTTCATTTGCTGGCTCGCATGCGCCGCCCAGAAATGCCTGAACCTATTGGCGTTTTGCGGGCCGTTGAATCGCCGATATTCGAAGACCAAGTTCGTGGGCAAATCGATCAAGCGATTAGCGCCCGCGGTAAGGGTGATTTGAACAAGCTCTTTAACAGCGGCGATACTTGGCAGGTTGCATAATGGCGTCAGCATCCAGCTTGCGGTGGTAGTGTTGCCTTTTGCTCTGCAAAAGTAGCGAGAGAGTGGTAGGTAGCGGGTTTCGTCAGAAACCGGAAGATGTGCACGTTGTTTGGCGGTTCTCAGCATTTTGGACAAACGGACAATAAAAAAATACCAGCGATTTCCAGGTCATCGAATTGGCCCTCTTCAATGCATCATGAATTGTCTTGAGCGGCGTGCCATTCCAGTGTCGTTCCAGAGTGCCCCAGCAACGCTCGATAATGTTGTACTTGCTGTGATATGGCGGATAGTAAACAAGTTCAATTTCCAGCTGATGCATGTTGGCGAACTCAAGCAAGCGCTTCATGAACTGCCTATGTGAGCTGGAAACCTCGGGGCCATTGTCCAAATCGATCATGAGCTTTCTAACGTTTGGATAAA
>JANNNN010000304.1:0-4126 GCA_031398555.1 Planctomycetia bacterium
AAACCGAACTTGGCCAACAGATCATTCTGTACGAGGCCCTACCACTTCGACCCGACATCCAACAAGATCGTTGGTTGCAAGATCGTTGAGTGCAGAAGCAGGCTTGATTCGGAGACTAAGCCCGCAACGAATTGCTGACTCAGTCTGCTGAAGCAAGACTGCCTCTCACGGCAAGCTGCTTAAACCCCGCCACCATTTGCGAAGCTAAGCACAGCCCAAGCGTTCCTATTTTCCGCATATAAAATGCGGTAGTGGGAAATACTTGATACCCAACTCACCGTCAATGTTTGTTTTCGGCACTACGATGTTAAAATGTGAGGGTTATTCCGATAAAATGGACTTTTTTGATAATAACGATCGCAACGACAGTGCTAGCAATCTACATGTAGCCTGTTCGACACGAGGTGAAAGCATTCCTAACCGTACCGATGTCCGTCAACCGCTCGTTATCGTAACCTTGTATTCCGGCGGAAAGAACTCGATACTGCTCAGGGTATAACCTATTACCTAGAATCCAAAATCTTAGAATCCAGAGTTTTACCCTTCGCTGAGGCGTTTCGAGCGACTGCGTTTGACGATGTATTTGTGAGCCACACAGCTCATAACATTGCTTCATATGTTCGAAGGCTGAAAATGCAAACATCAACGAGTTCGCCGCGTCTCCCACTTCATTCTCACGACCATTCGTTTCGGAGTTTGAACGCGCTCTGCCGCGAAGGACTAGTCGTATCCAGCCGACGGAACATGGTCAAAGCCAGCGTTGCAGGGATGGCCGGTTTGACGCTCCCTCATCTGCTACAGTCACGCGCCGAAGCAGCAATCATGGGTCGAGATTCGCAAAAGACGAAGAGCGTTATTTTGCTGTGGATGACTGGCGGTCCAAGCCAGATCGATACGTGGGATCCAAAACCTGATCGGCCGCTGAACAATCGCGGACCATTCGGAGTGACGAAAACCAAACTACCGGGAGTGTTCATCTGCGAACATCTGCCCAAGCAAGCTGCGATGCTCGATCGGTTCACAATCATTCGTTCCGTTGACGCCAAGTTCAGCAACCACGAACCGAACATGGTCTTCCAGACCGGTAACCTCGACGCTGAGCCACGCACCAATCGCGAAGCCAAGAAGTTTCCATCGATTGCTTCGATTGTTGCTAAACATCGCAACGCGAATCATCCCGTGATGCCGCCCTATGTTGGATTCTATCGCTCGCCCAGTCATATTGCCTTCGGCGGGTATGCTGGTCAGAAATACGATCCGTTCCAAGGAAACATCGCTGCCAAGTTGCCCGTCTATGATTTAGTCGGCAAAAATACCGGTCGCACTACTAATGCGGAACTATTTCAATTCCCCCAGGGACTCGATTTCGAGAGACTGGGCGACCGACGAGCCCTCTTAAAGGATCTGGACCAAATCCGCCGCGATATCGATTCGAGCGGTGCGATGGAAGCGACCGATGCATTTCAACAACAGGCCGTCGATCTGCTGATCGGCAAACAAGCTCGCGACGCCTTTGACTTGTCACTGGAGCCCAAGGAGACTCGCGAGCGCTATGGTGATCATCTGTGGTGCCAGCAAGCCTTATTGGCGCGGCGGTTGGTGGAAGCGGGCGTTGCCTTTGTAACGATCGACCTCAGCTATCATACGGCCAGCGGCACGTGGGATAACCATGGCGATAACGTCCCTCCCTACGGCGGTATCAGTCGTGGACTGAAGCCCCTTTTACCACTCTTCGATCATTTATTGACGACACTGGTCAGTGATCTTGAAGAGCGGGGAAGGCTGGATGATGTTCTGATCATTGCTATGGGTGAATTTGGACGAACGCCGATCATGGGAACTCAAGGGAGCAGCGACGGTCGCGATCATTGGCCCAACGTCATGTCGATGGCAATGGCGGGCGGCGGCCTGAGACATGGTCAAGTGATCGGTTCAACTGAAAAAGACGGCGGGACTATCAAAGATCGCGCAGTAACCCCCGGCGACTTTGCCGCTACCTTGTATCGCTATTTCGACGTCCCGCTGTCGACTCAGTATGTTGATCACCAGGGGCGCCCCAGGAATGTGGTCGATCAAGGGACGCCCATTGCCGAACTAGGCTTGATATAGTCATCTTTTCTAGTGATTAAACTAATGGTTAAAAACTCAATGTCGCCTTTCGCGCTAAACCAGCGTTTTCCCGCAGCTTTTGCCGCGTAAAAGGGGTCCTGGTGGTGGTTCTTGAGACCTATTGTTTTACTGTTCCTTGCTACCCGTAAAGCTACCCGTAAAGTTCGATTAACAAAGTCGCTAACGCACAGCTCTGCTTGATTAGTTATGATGGCAAGTCATCTTTTTACCAGCCGTCGATTCTCGGGAAGTGGGTGATCAATGTGGGAGAAACTCTTTCGTCGCAAAGATATTGAGTCGATTCGTCGCGAGTTGCGAGAAGTGGAGTTGGGGCCTGAAAGTGGTCGGTTGACCAAGAATCTGACACTGTTTGATTTAGTCTGCTTCGGTATCGCCGCGATCATCGGGGCGGGTATTTTTTCGACAATTGGATCTGCCGCAGCAGAAGGCGGTCCCGCCGTCAGTGTCCTGTTTGTAATTACGGCGACAACCTGTTTATTCTCGGCGCTTTGCTACGCAGAGTTTGCGGCTCGTATTCCAGTTAGCGGTAGCGCTTACACCTATTCTTACGCGGCCTTCGGTGAGTTGGTGGCGTGGATCATCGGCTGGGATTTGCTGATGGAGTATTCAATCGGTAACAGTACGATTGCCTTTTCTTGGTCCGAATATTTTACAACGTTGTTGCAGGGCCTGAGTATTAACTTACCGGACTGGATTGAGACCGATTATTATTCCTGTGCACGAGCCGTTGAGGCACACGCGGCGGCGGCGGAGTTGGTAGATCTGCCGCAGTTGATGGCAGCCGGCCGAGAGTTACAAGCCAGCGTGACCGCTGGAATGAATGCAAACGCAATTGCGGCATTGGATGCGAGTGCCACTGTGAGAGCTGCCACAGACGCGGGGCTGGAACCAGCCAAGTTACTTGCTCAAGAGTCGTTGGTAACCATTTGGAATTCTGCGCCCAGCATCGGTGGACTGAAAACGATTATTGATTTGCCCGCGATGGCCATCAACATTTTTGTGACCTGCCTTGTCTACATCGGCATCAAGGAATCCAAGACGGCCAGCAACATGATGGTCATGTTGAAAATCGCTGTGGTTTTAATCGTGATCGCTGTCGGTGTCTTTTATGTGAAGCCCGAGAATTGGTCGCCTTTTGCACCGAACGGCGTTTCAGGCATGCTCAAGGGTATCGCCGCAGTTTTCTTTGCCTTCATCGGTTTTGATGCGATTTCGACAACGGCAGAAGAGTGCAACAATCCGCAGCGAGATCTGCCGCGGGCGACCATCATGGTGTTGATTATTTGCACGGTGCTCTACGTGGCTATCGCGTTTGTATTAACCGGAATGGTCTCTTACACGGAATTAGCCGTGGGAGATCCACTGGCCTTTGTATTTCAAAAGTACAACTTGCATTGGATGGCGGGTTTAGTGTCGCTGAGCGCTGTAGTGGCAATTACCAGTGTGTTCTTAGTGTTCCAGATCGGTCAGCCACGGATTTGGATGAGCATGTCGCGCGATGGCTTGTTGCCTAAAAAGTTCTCGAGCATCCATCCCAAGTATAAAACGCCGGCGTTCTCAACCGTCGTGACAGGGTTTGTCGTAGCACTGCCCATCGTCTTCTTAAATCAGCAACTGGTAACGGACCTATGCAGTATTGGAACCCTGTTTGCGTTCATGCTCGTTTCGGCTGGCATCTTAACGCTGAATAACAAACGCGGGGTGGGAGAGGAAACGACCTTCCGAGTGCCCTTCATCAACGGTCGATGGTTTGTGTTGGCCACTTGGGCAATTTACACTGTCGCCATGGCTGGATGGTTGGAGAAGAGCTATGGATTTTTCTTGCCAGACAGCCACAATATCTTCCAAATCCCACCGCCGTCTGATTTTTTTTCCCCCCAAGGCTATTTTGAACTTCCCATAGAGTTCCACGATAAGCTGACCTACCTCGCTTTCTATCTTGTATTCACTGGAATGACCGTCGCTACCTTTGTTTGGCGTTGGTCGTTGATTCCAG
>JANNNN010000311.1:0-10000 GCA_031398555.1 Planctomycetia bacterium
CCAATATTGCTCTTGAGAAGTAGCAAGACCATTTTGACCTTTGGGTTCGTGGCAACGCACACAGACAAGTGATGAGTCCATGAACGCGCCACTCAACTGTGCAGCCATTCGATGATTTCCACCACCAGCGAATGCGGTCACCAGCGAATCGTCAGAGACTACCTGCGAAACAACTTCATTCCATGGCTTATGGTTCGCAATACCACTAGCGACTGATTGCTCAAGTTGCCGCACTGACGGGTTATTTAATGGCAGGCTACCACCGCGCAGCCAATCCACAACGATTTCTTTAGACCAAAGGCGCGCAAACGCTTGCGAGTCGATGGCCTGTTTAATGACCTGAGCGATCACTTGCTCACGACGCTCCTCATTCTTCAATTCCGCTAGTTCGGTAGCAACTGGCGACGGCAAATCTTGCCCGGTTAAGGTCTTCGAAAGCAACTGAGCAAGCTGAATGGCCTCAAGCTTCGATGCTGGCGTTAGCTTAAGGCGTTGCCAAAGTAGGCCAAGTTGGGTGTCGATCAATTCGACAACCTGTTCATCGCTCAGCCGATTGGCCGCAACCGAATTCACCTTGGGTTCTTTTACAGATGGTAGGGCGGGTTCGTTAGCAGCAAATGGGACTTTTTCGGTCCCAAGTTTCTCGCCGCTGAAGGTTGCATTCTCTTTCATTGGCAATTTGGGATCATTTGACAAGTCGATCTGGGGCAATTTGGATGCTTTTACAGCAGCGTTTGGTGGGCTCTTTTCAGGAGCAGGAGCCTTGGCAATGGATTCCTTAGTCGGTAGGAAGGTTGCCCGCCACTGGACGGCGCAGGCGATCAAAATGCCACTTGCAGCAATGACTAGCAGGACTTGCCATGCGTAAGATGCCCGCGGCTTGGTTGTTAAAGAGCCAGTCACCACCGCAACAGTCGGCTTCGGCGCGGTTTTGGATGTGCTAACCACGGGTGGAGCCATCAACTCGCCCGTCGTTTCCGTACTATCAGGCAGTGGGATTTGTCCTGCGCATTCTTGTTGCCAAGCAGCAGTAATACTCGCAAGCAGATCGGGCGGCCGACGGCCGGTTACTGCCTCCTTTATAAACGAATCAAGTATTTTGTCAGACCAGTCAGTGTTCATTGCAATTCTATTTTCTTTTTGCTTTATTTTATTTTTTTCTCAACGCATTCGCGCAGTTGCGTTTTTGCGCGTTGCATTAAGTTCTTGGCACCGTGCTCGCTGATCCCTAAAGATTCAGCGATTGTCTGGCGGCTGGAGTCCTCAGCAAATCGAAGTCGCAGCGCCAATTTGGCTCGTTCTGTCAAATGTTCAAAGCACATGATAAGGGCTTCGATGCAACGATCGCCGGAATCAAATCCTGCCCATCGCATCCAACTGGACTCGAGATCTTCCGCATGCTCAGTCACAGTCATACGTCCATCGCGACGGCGACGCGAAATGAAAAAGTTATGGGCCACTCGTCGGAGATAGGCTGCCGTAGCCCGATCGTTGTATTGCACGAAGGGACGTCGCATGACTTCAAGAAAGGTATCCTGCGTCAGGTCATCGGCGAGCGAAGCGTCACATCCCAAGGCGCGAAGGTACCGCCACACTCCAGCTTGATGAAGCGTTACCAGGGACGCCAAGTCAATCTTGGCATCGTCACCCTCGATCGCTGTTTCCTTGCTCGCTGTTGCCACTCCAGTCCAACCCGTTAGCCGTGGCGGACGCTGCCAGCGTCCGCGTCAATCAATGTTTCTTTATATTTTCAGCTACCTAATTGCTCGTAAAGCCTCCAAGTATCATCTCGCAAGTTGGAAGCTTACGCCACTAGGCAAACAATTCGCGGATGACCTTACCGCCGTTAGCAATTTTCATCGGCCGACCGTTCTTGCTCTGATAGGTCGTTTCCAGTGAAATTCCTAACGATTTACAAACGGTGGCCATTA
The DNA here is from genome assembly GCA_031398555.1 of Planctomycetia bacterium. GTDB lineage: Bacteria > Planctomycetota > Planctomycetia > Pirellulales > Pirellulaceae > Aureliella. Next base: position 1,932 of record JANNNN010000311.1, read on the forward strand.
AATCCTCAGCCGAGTAAGGCTCGGTGTCGACTGCGGTTCCATCATCGTTGGTTGCGCCAACAGCGATTCCACCCTTCAGTCCACCACCACCAACTACTACGCTCCAAGAACGAGCCCAATGGTCGCGACCCGCGTTGGCGTTAATTTGTGGTGTACGACCGAACTCGCCCATCCATATGATCGCGGTGTCCTTGAGCAAATCTCGCTGTTCAAGATCTTCAACCAAGGCACTCATCGCTTTATCCATCACTGGCAAGCGTTGATTTTGCAGGATGTTGTGGATGCCGGCATGATTATCCCAGCCGCCAAGGTCGACTTCAATGAACGGTACGCCCGTTTCAACTAGTCGGCGAGCCATCAAGCAACCGCGACCGAAGGCGTCGTTTCCGTAGCGTTCGCGAACTGCTTCTGGTTCTTTCTCAACGCGGAAAGCTTCCATCTGTTGGCTAGTCATTAGATCGAAAGTTTTCTTCAGAACTTTGCGATGATCTTCGCTTACCGGTCCGCGATTCTGCGAGATAAAGCTCTGCTCGATCATATCGAGAGCCGCCATTCGCTGAATCAAACGATTGTCTTTAAGATCCATATCCAAGTTGCGGATCCGTCCATCGCTTGTCACCGAGAACGGAGCCCAAGACATTCCAAGAAAGCCGGGCCCTTCGCTGGCGCCACCGATCGAAATGAACGGAGGAATCTCAAGATCGTTGCGGCTCGCCATGATCTCATGGGCGACGACTGCACCATAACTTGGATGTTCAATATTTGGATTGGGCACGAAGCCGGTATGCATGTAGTAGCGACCGCGATCATGATCCGCTTCGCGGGTGCTCATCGATCGCACGATGGAAAGATTGTGCATCTGCTTGGCAACCATTGGCAGGTGCTCACAGATTTGCAAATCGCCCGAAGTGCTAATCGGCTTGAAGGGACCGCCCGTAGCAGCACCGGGCTTGAGATCCCACAGGTCAATCGTTGCTGGTCCGCCGCCCATCCATAACAAAATCGCGGATTTGTGATTCTTCTTAAGGTCGGCAGCATGCAGGCGAAGAGAATTGCCCATGGCGAGCGAGGTGCCGATCATCGCACTTGCACCGGCCGCATGCTGCATGAAGTGACGACGGGTCATTCCGGCGGGAGTCGAATTTCGTGTCCACAGCATGTTGATGTTCCCTTTGGGCCTTAACAAATTGTCAATCGAAAAGTTGTTTTTTGATAAGTTGTTTTGAACTGTCTTACTCACCACCAAGCACCAAGCACCTGAACCTGCCTACTGAACCATGATGAACTCATTGCTATTCAGCACTGCCCACCACAGGTCTTGCAAGGCTTCGTCGGCTTTACCCTTGCGAGTTAAAATCAATTGTGCCGCAATCTTCAATTCCTCGGGTCGAGGTTTTCTTGCCACGCCAGCAGCAAAAATAACTCCAACTTTCTCAGGTAGGCCCGAGCTTGATTTGGCTAAGTTACCCAACCATGAACCGGAATCCGTCGCGGTCGCACGTTTGACCAAGTCGCCATTAAACATCATCAAGGCTTGAGGAATCGACCCGTTGAACGTTGTCGCTTCGTCGCCTTCATCGGTTCCAAAGGCGACCACAAACTGCCCCAACCACTTGTCGCGTTCGACTTGCTGCTGCTCCAAAGAACCGCGAGCTTGTCCTCCGACATTTACTAGCGATTGGTAGAGCTGTTCTGCACTCATCTGTCGCAAATAAAAATGACTAAATTGTGGCGGGTTGCCCGAAGTTGGATCGTCAGCTTCATTGGTAGGCTGAATTTTGCTCGACAATTGATAGGGTTTTGAGAGCGCGATCCACGTCATCAGCGCCTTCAAGTCGTAACTCGACTTGCGAAACTCCTTGCCTAATTCTTCTAGCAGCGCGGGATGGGAAAGAGCGGTGTGTGGCCCCAGATCGTCCATCGGTTTGCTGAACGCATAACCGAGGAAATGACCCCACATCCGATTGACAATCATCTTGTCAAGATACTCGCTATTGACCACGAACTTGCCGAGCTCGGTGCGGCGATTGACTTCGGTAACGTAACCGCTACGAGCGATCTTCGAACCATCGACGAAGACTGGATAAGCGACTTTGGTCAGTCCATTTCGCTCCTGATAGTAAATCTCCGCTTCAGACGGCTTGCCGCCGGCCCCTTCAAAATCCTGATCTACCAGTTCCGCAAAATCGACATCGCGTGTGCCAGGCACAAACCGACGAAGGGCTCGCGATTGACGGAAGAAAGCGTTGAACTCCCAAAACGTTTGCTGCTTCCAGTCGTTGAACGGATGATTGTGACATTGAGTGCACTGAACTTGTAAGCCAAGAAAAATCCGCGAAGTGGCCGAAGTGGCTTGGACGCCGTATTCTTCGTTCACTTTGTCAACTAAGAAATTCGCGGCTCCGTTAAAACCACTAGTGCCAGGTTTGGTAGTGCCGGTCGCAGTCACCAGCTCATAGACCATTTGATCGTAGGGTTTGTTTTTTGCAAAACAGTCGCGTAAATATTTGGCCATGCCTTCGCGACTGATAAATGAATTTCGATCATTCCCACCGCTGCGACCGATCAGAACATTGCTCCAAATCGATGCCCAGTGGTTAGCAAACTCTTCGGTATAGCGAGTGTCTTCCAGCAGAGTTTTGACCAACTTCTCGCGCTTGCTAACATCCTTGTTCCGCATAAATTCCGATAGCTCTTCAAGCGTCGGAATGCGTCCGATCAAGTCCAAATAGACTCGCCGCGCCCACTTTCCGTCGTCCTCGACAGGCGATTGTGTCAGCCCGTTATCCTTCCACTGCTGTTCAAGGACCTTGTTGATCAATTTTACTTGAACAATGTTAGGCTCAGGGTTAGCTGGAGCTGGGTTAGCTGGAGCTGGGTTAGCTGCCCGGGTCGAACCCAAGAGTGCTAAATTGGCCAAGCCCAAGGCAATTGCCAGTATGACCCGACCTATTGATATTTGAGAACGGTGAATCACCGCTATCCCCTTTTGAGCAATCGATTTGCAACAATTCCACTCCAAGGCCGATTTCGCCTTAAAGTTCAGATAAAACTCTCTTGTTCGACAACTAAAGAGCGACTCGCTAACCTCTAGTGTACTCAGATTTTGAGGTGAAGATCATAGCAGTTCGCTGGGATTTGCTTCGGACGTCCGTTCGCTGTCTCAATACGCAGCCGCGTTGTTATGTGGATCTTTTCGCCGTATATACTGTGAATCCTTGTAGTTTTCCTAAAGTCCGAAGGTGGATCCCGGCAAGTTGCCCAGCCAAGAACCTTACGGTATTCCATGCGTACAGATATCGTTCCTGTCTCGTTTTGTCACAAAGCACGCTATGACCATTCAACGCAATCCCACTCGCCCAGTGCGAATCGGCTCTATTCATGTCGGTTCCGGTCACCCCATCGCCGTCCAAAGCATGACCGCCACTCACACTCAAGACGTTGACGCGACCGTCGCCCAAGTCAACGCCCTGCATGCCGCCGGAGCTGACGTGGTTCGCATCGCTGTTGACAGCGACAAGGACGCCGCGGCCTTGGCGGAAATTCGCCGACAGACGAAAGCAAATCTTTCCGTAGACTTGCAAGAGAATTATCGGCTCGCAGAAAAAGTCGCCCCGCATGTCGACAAGATCCGCTACAACCCAGGCCATCTCTACCACCATGAACGCACTCTGTCCTGGCAGGAAAAGGTCAAATACATCGCCAACATCGCCATGGACAACGACTGCGCACTGCGGATCGGTGTCAACTGCGGCAGCGTGGATCCAGATAAAAAGGCTAAGTACGATGCCAAAGACGACATCAGCCCAATCATCGAAAGTGGCCTTGAACATTGCGAATACCTCGAGCAATTGAACTTCACCCGCTTCGTGGTCTCGATGAAGGATAGCGATCCATCTAAAGTCGTGAAAATCAATCAAATGTTCGCCGAGCGGCGACCCGATGTTCCCTTGCACCTCGGCGTTACCGAAGCCGGCCTGCCACCCGACGGGATCATTAAAACTCGAATCGCCTTCGAGCAGCTGATCGGACGCGGAATCGGTGACACGATTCGCGTCTCATTGACGGTCCCGAATTCTCGCAAGCCCGAAGAAATCGCCGCTGGCCGCGAAATTATCAGTGACATTCAAGCGGGTCGACTTCGCAGTGTGGTTGCCCTCGACCCTTCTGCCTTGAACATCATCTCCTGCCCAAGTTGTTCGCGAGTTGAGAACGAAGCGTTTGTCGAGCTTGCCCAGCAGGTCAAGGAGATGACCACTTATGCAAAGAACTACGCCATCACGATTGCGGTCATGGGTTGCCGCGTCAACGGCCCGGGCGAAACCGACGACGCTGATTTAGGCTTATGGTGCGGACCAACCCGCGTCAATCTAAAACGCTCCGGCGAAGCCCTCGGGGCTTTCACTTATGAAGAGATACTGGGCAAGCTCAAGCATGAGCTGGACCAGTTGATCGCCTGCCGCGTTGCAGCGTCGCCAACCCTTCCCCAAGCTTGAGGTCACACGCCGAGCGCATTTACCTAGTTCGAGAAGCTTTCTTCCTCTCAATTCAGATTGAGACTCAAACAAATCTATTTTTGGATAATCTGTCGTACCTGCGGAGAACAACACTCGCTCTTCAAGCGTCTCCAAAATCAACTTGCGCTTCATGGGGGGTACTTATGTGGAATTGGGTGCGGATAAAATATTGGATTGACCATCCTTTGTAGATTTGCAAAGGGCTGACAGTCAGAACACGAAAAGAGTTTGACGAAAGTGGCGAAAGCAAAAAAGGTTTTGACAGCAGCGCAACAGGACGAATTGCTCAGCGCCATGCAGGCACGTTTCGAGCAGAACACCAATCGTCATAAAGGAATTCCGTGGACTAAAGTCGTCGCAAAGCTTGCGGACGCTCCCGCTAAGCTCTGGTCGCTCAGCGAAATGGAACGCACCGGTGGTGAACCGGATGTAGTTGGCCTAGATAAAAATTCGGGCGAGTACATCTTCTACGATTGCTCCGCCGAAAGTCCCAAAGGCCGGACCAGCACTTGCTACGATCGTGAAGGACTGGAGTCGCGAAAAGAACATAGGCCCGCCAATAATGCGATCGACATGGCGGTGGAAATGGGAATTGAACTTCTAACGGAAGAACAGTACCGAGAGCTTCAATCACTCGGTGAGTTCGATCTGAAAACGTCCAGTTGGTTGAACACGCCAACTGAAATTAGAAAACTTGGCGGTGCGATTTTTGGAGATCGTCGCTTCGGCCGCGTGTTCGTCTATCACAACGGTGCTCAATCCTACTACGGCGTCCGAGGATTCCGGGGATCGTTACGAGTTTAAGTTTGCCCAGGGGTCCAAACAGCCATTGCTTCAACACAATCTCGGTTTGCATCTGTTTTCAGTCCGCGTTTGCATTCGCTAACTAGCGCGTTCCGGCTGATGGAACCTCATTGGAACTGTGGTTAGTTGTTCTCTGGCAGCCCTTCGCGATGACCGACGTTGTGAACCGGCTTGAGAATCGCTAAGACCTCGCTAAGAAGCTGTTCATCGATCGGCTCTGCCGCCCACTGCGACCACTTCCGAATATTGTTTGGGTTCGCACTACCGGCGACTGTAGTCGTAATGTCTTCATTCAAAAGGCAGAATTGCAGTGCCAACTGAGCGATGTCGACACCCTTGGATTCACAGTGTTCGGCGGCTTTGCGAGCTGCCGCTTGGACTTCGATCGGATCGCGGAACCACACAGGCAAGATCGAATTGGTGAGCAGGCGAGCCGCAAATGGCCCGCCGTTCATTACGCCAACATTTTTCGCGAGCAACGTCGGAATTGTCTCATCGGCAAAACGAGTGTTCTGAAGTGTGTATTGATTGTAACTCAGCACACAATCGAGTTCGGCTTGCTTGAGCACTTCATGAAAGATCTTTTGCGGATAGCCACTGATGCCGACGTACCGAACTTTGCCCGCTTGCTGAAGTTTTCGAAGTGAGGGCAGCGTCTCCTCGATCACTTCGTGAAGCGGAACAAATTCGATATCATGACACAGAACGATATCCAGGTGACCACAACCCAGCCGATGAAGCGACACATCAACACTCTCTGCCACCCGCCGCGCGCAGAAATCGAAGTGCCCAACGTCGTAACGCCCGAGCTTTGTACAGATCTTATAACTATCGCGTGGCACACCTTTCAATGCCACGCCGAGCAACACTTCGCTCATACCGCGACCGTAAAACGGCGAAGTATCGATGAAATTCATCCCCAATTCTAAAGCCACTCGGACCGATGCGAACACTTCGTCCAAGGTCACCCCTCGAAACTCGGCCCCCAACGACGAAGCACCAAAACTAAGAATCGGTAATTCAAGGTCAGTCTTGCCAAGTCGTCTCGTTTGCATGTTCATCGTCCAGCAACTAGGTTTACCAAGTCAATCGAATTTGAGGCCTTAGATTCTAAACAGTCGCAGTTACCAGTGTTAGATGGCCGACTGTCCACAGTTTGTTAGCCCACCTATAATCGGGCTACTATGTCGATAATTGAAATTGAAAATCTAAGCAAATCGTATCGTGTTTACCACAAGCAAGAAGGCTTGATGGCCGCTGTCCGCGGTCTTTGGCATCGCGAATACAAAGAGGTTGAAGCGGTTCGCTCCATCAACCTCAAGGTAGAACAAGGCGAGTTCGTCGCCTTTTTGGGTCCTAACGGCGCCGGGAAAACCACCACGCTAAAACTGCTCTCGGGGGTGATTTACCCCAATAGCGGCTCTGCCAAAGTCATGGGGCATGTGCCTTGGATGCGAGATAACGCTTATCGACGCCGTTTTGCACTTGTCATGGGTCAAAAGAATCAACTGTGGTGGGACCTGCCCGCACAAGAGTCGTTTAGATTGCATCAGCAGATTTATCGTATCGATCAAACTAGCTTTAAACGCACGCTGGACGAACTTACGGATCTACTCACCGTTCAAAAGCTGCTTGGCCGACCCGTTCGCGAATTGTCGCTAGGCGAACGGATGAAGATGGAACTGATCGCGGCCCTCCTGCACTCTCCTGATGTGCTGTTTTTAGACGAGCCCACCATTGGTCTGGACGTTATCGCGCAGCACAACATCCAGCAGTTTCTAAAGTACTACCAAGAGCGGCGAAAAATAACGATCTTGCTGACCAGTCACTATATGAAGGACATCGCGGCCCTCTGCAAGCGAGTTGTCGTGATTACTGATGGTGCGATCAAGTTCGACGGTTCGCTCGATCAGATTCGTGACGATTTTAGCGGTTCGAAAATTCTGCACTTGCAATTGGCAGATGGCCAGTCCGCGGATGGCTTGGAGCGATTTGCGCAAGTCGATTCGGTGGTGCTGCCAAAAGTAAACCTCCGCTGCCCGCGAGCTGATGTAACAAAAATGCTCGCCAGCATTCTGCAACAGTATCAAGTCGATGACATTTCGGTCGAAGACCCACCCTTGGAAGAAGTCATTGCGGCCCTATTTGCAAAGTCGGCAGCGTAGCTCGTATACAAAAGATTTGGATCAGCCATGGAAATTCATCGTCGTGCTTCCGAGTTTCGGCCCTACCCTCCACCACGCAAGAATGTGCTTTTGCTTAGCTGCATGGATCTGCGTTTGATCGATGACATTGTTCCGTTTATGGAAGGTGACAATCTAGCCAATCGCTATGACCAGTTGGTGTTCGCTGGCGCAGCGCTCGGCGTCATTCAGCAAGACCACGAAGCCTGGTTCGACGTGTTCTTCCAACATCTCGATATCGCCGTGCAGCTACATCAGATTCAAGATGTTTACATCATGGAGCATCGACATTGCGGAGCTTACGCCAAGTTCCTCGGCAAGAAAGGCGAGTATGGTGACTCCGAGCGCGAGAAGAAGCGTGAAGAAAAAGAGCACCGCAAATACGCATTCGAATTGCGCGACGAAATCAAAAGACATTGCGACGCGAAAGTTGCTGACGGCGGTGACGCGGAGCTGTGGGACATCCATGTCCGCTGCTTCTTGATGGACTTGCGCGGGTCGGTGGTCTGGTTGAAAGACGACGGTACCGACGCTGCTTGCTACAGGAATGGGTAGAGCTGGTCTT
>JANNNN010000313.1:0-2103 GCA_031398555.1 Planctomycetia bacterium
TCACGCATGAACCCAGTCATGGCCATCCAGAAGTCGTCGCGTACCATGATCAATGCCTGGACCCGCGAGCCATCAGATTGACGAAGCGCTTGAATCAGTTCTCCCGCAGTGTCCGACGAGTGTGCATGCAACCACTGCTCGAATTGATCTAAAACGATAAGGACCTTGCTGCCCGCCGGAGGACCATAGCCGTTACGAATCATCTTGACTAATTCGACGAGCGAACGGTCGCGGGGCAATGTCGGAAAACGCCTCTGCAACGCCGTTAAAATTCGGCTCTCCGTCTCTTCACCACTGCATTCCACAAAGACACTTCGGACTTGCGGCATCAGACGCGGCAATATCCCCGCTTGGACAAGCGAAGATTTCCCGCACCCAGATGGGCCATAAAGCAATCCGATCGGAAAAGTGCGTTCTCGCTCAAACTCCTCTAGACGTGTCTTCCAAAAGCGAATCGACTCTGGCAATCCGTCTCGATCGCGCGGCCCGGAGACCAAGTCCAAAAAGAAACTCGCGTCGTGCGAGTCAAAGGAGCGAATTCCTTTGGGGACGATCGACCATCGTCGTGAACTTGGCGTTTCCACTTGGCTTGACTCAGTCGACGCCAATTCTAGCTTGGAAGCTTGCCCATGTGAGAGGTCGGAAACAGTTGCAGCGGGAGTCGCATTCTTGCGAGTGACTCCTGTTTCGGATTCCTTCCTATTTTCGGTTGCACTTGCGGGAGCCGTTTGTAAGGTCGGTTCATTAGTCGACAGAAAATAGCGCAAGTCCTCAGCCATATCAAACGCCGATTGATATCGCTCAGTCGCCAACTTAGCCATCGCTTTTTGGCAGATACGTTCCAGCGCTTTAGGAATCTTCTCATCGTACTGTCGCGCAGGCCGCGGTTCGTAGCTTGCGACTTGCTGTAGGATATCAGCGCGACGTGAAGCTCGGAATGGACGCCTTCGCGTCAACATCTCATACAGCACAACGCCGAGGCTAAAGACGTCGCTTCGACCATCGACTCGATGCCCCTCGCCTCGCGCCTGCTCTGGACTCATATAAGCCGGAGTACCGACATATCGAGACCCTGACTCCGTCGACTCTTCGCTTAACGCTAATCCGAAATCCACCAGGAATGGGTTACCAGATTTGTCAATGAGAATATTCCCAGGTTTGACATCCCGATGGACGAGCCCGTGTTTGTGAGCGTGCTGCAAGGCTTCCGCCATGACCATTGCGATGTTTGCAGCCGTGGCATAGTTCAGCCTAATTTCGCGAATCGTCGTAGCAAGATTCGATCCGTTAATGAATTTGGAGACAAAGTAAAATGGGATTTCTTCCGTCGCGCCGACATCATGGACAGGTACAATATGAGGATGATCCAACTTGGCCACGTTCCTCGCTTCTTCCATATAAAGCGATGCGTCATTGCGTGTTTTGATCATTTCAGCGTGTGCAATCTTGATCGCTACTTGGCGATCAAGTTGTTCGTCACGAGCGAGATATACCGATCCAAATCCGCCCTGACCGAGCAACCGCTGGATGACATAGCGGCCTACACGTTCAATCTTCAGCGGCTTCCGCAGCCCCCCCGCTGATGCGTCTCGAGTTTCTTGCAGCGGTGCGTGCGTGGAATAAGACGAAAGAATGTTATCGCCTGAATCAATTTCCAGGATGTGATCCTCTGGAGGAACCCCTTGTTCGTCTTGATCAGACCTCATAAGAACGCCTCAAATCTAGATGGCCCAAACAAATTATTCCACCAAAAATAGGTCAAGCCATTCAAAGGGCTACAGCTTAACACATTTTGCGTTCTGCCGAGCATTGCCGCAACCTCGAAACAATCCAGTATAATCCACCGTAGTTTCCAGGCGGACGCTGCCAGCGTCCGCCAACTTACTTTCTCCAGTCAACTTTGCTTTTTTGCATTGTTGCAGTTGAACTTTGGCAAGCTGAAAGGATACTCTCCGTTTCTCTATACCCTTGCCGCAAGGCAATAAATCTTACTCAAGCACAAGATACTCAAGCACAAGATACTCAAGCACAAGATACTCAAGATACTCAATACTCAATACTCAAGATACTCAAGCATAAAGGAACACAATCGTGAAATATGCA
>JANNNN010000388.1:0-13873 GCA_031398555.1 Planctomycetia bacterium
AGTAGATTTCTCACAAGACAGCAAGCAAGATGGTCTCGGAAGTCTACTGTTGCTTGCCTATTTGTTAGGACGGTTGCGTGGCACTGTAAACTTCAAAGCTGCTCGATTCGTCGATCATTCTCCATAAAAAGAGCGCAACTAGATCAAAACTTGCGAATGGCTTTTTAAGCACTGGCCTACCAGCAATTCGTTCCAATGACTCGACGGAATGAAGCTTGCTAAAGCCTGTCATAAAGCAAGCCTTTAGCTTCGGATTTGATGCCCGTAATAACGTGAGAATTTCCAGTCCATCGCATTCGGGCATCTGTACGTCGATCAGTGCCGCTTCGACTTGCCCTTGGTGTTGCTCGCACTTGCGGATTGCGGTCAGCCAATGTGAAGCGAGTTCGAGATCGATACCATAATCAGGCAAGGTGCTGTTTAGCAATTCGAGAATAGCCGATTCGTCGTCGATAACCAAGATCAGCGGCCTACGTCCTGCCCTTTCCCTCAAAACCCGGATGGCTTCTTTCATGAGTTGAACACTGTTTTAGAAGTACCTCTCAGCCCAGTCGGCTTGTTGTGCAACCATGCTCTTGGCTCGATTCAACTAAAACGGTAGCAGCAAACAAAAATTAAAGGGCCACAAACCGGAATGATCGGTTGGTAGCCCAATTGCCAGAGGTGACCATCTCTGGCGAGCAAGGCGGCGAGCCTTTTGCGAATGAATACGCATCTAATTTGAACTGGCGTATTCCGAATTTCAACAGCGCATCTGTTAACTTTCGGTTAATGCTCGCTGGTCCGAATACTCAGCGGAAGACGCCTAGCTTGTCGAGTTCAACAAAATAGTGCTGACCGGTATCTTTGTCTCGCAGCCCTACCAGCTCGAGGCTCTTCTCGTCACTGCGTTCCAGGCGGGATCTTGAGATAAGTAGGCCACAGTAATCAACGGCTGATACAAATAGACAATTTGGATGTCTGATGGTCAATTTAAGTTTCGCAGACGCGAGATTGCTTCGCTGTTTGTCGAACGTGTTTATCACTTAAATCTCTCCAAAAAACGTTCCGGCCCTCTGTTAAGGAACGGTTAAGATTAGGCGAGAAATCAATTGTGAACAAGTCGAAGTCGCCTGGGCTACGGAAGTCTCGTCAGATTTTCGATCACTGAGACGCCGCCGCTTCCATTACTTCAGATCGATTTCTAGACACAAAAACCTTTAGCGACAAAATACTCTGCCACCATGACTTGTCGCAAAAGCACTTCAATTCGATAGAAACCATTGCCTTGCATGTGGTCCAGCAAGTCAAAATTAAACGCCTATCGATACTCTAAAGTGAGTCCACCGCTGTTCACCAGCTTACACCTTTAACATGATATTAACGGTTCAACCACTGTAGCATCGACCTCAATTGCTATCATCATTGTTGAACGCTCGTAATAGGCTCGCTATGGGTTGCCACAAACCTCCTCTCCGCAAATCTGCCAATTCGAGCAATTGGGGCACATCACGCATTCGCGCGGTGTGTCCTTGTTTTGTTGGGAGTTGTCGGTAGGCGAGCTTCTGCCTCGGTCATCCTGTTACCTCTAAAGTTAAAACTCTGTGAATTTTTGGCTGCGCATTTCAGTGTCGACCCTTCACTGAAGTATAAGTGTCGTGACCGTGAGGCTAACGCCTTGGTGTACAACAACCCGTGGCAATGCGTGTGAGTCCAAGATGTACGAGAGCGACCTGAATCCTTGGTCCGCAGAGGCACTGAACAAGCTGAAAACCTTTTTGAGCGCTTACACGGAGAGCCTTGAGCGCAAGGTTTGGTGTAGGCGTTACCACTACATCGACGCTTTCTCAGCACCGGGCACGAATATTGAGGGTGATAGCCAAACTCGTTCGCATGAATGCGAGTGCCTAATCGCTATTGCTGAATATGGCCAAAATCAACCCGAGCACGTGGATTTTACTCGACGTTCCCCGTTCGCCGCTGTTGAGATTGACAGACCGTTTAAGTCTTACACGTTCATCGAGCAATCTATGCGGAGGAATCATCTCCTCGAGTCAATAACGCAGGACTTTAGCGGCCTGAGGATTCGTGTCGTTCGTGAGTCCTGCTCAGCGTATCTTCGTCGGCTCTCGCTGCGAACTGAGTGGAAGTCACAACGGGCGCTCCTTTTCCTCGATCCATTCAGAATGCTTATCAATTGGGAAACATTGGCACTGTTGGCTCAAACGAAGGCGATTGAAATCATGTTCAACTTTCCTGTTGGCAGCGCATTGCAGCGAAAACTTCCGCATGACTCTGCGCGTCTAACGTCAGCTCGACGCGCGAGCTTGGACCGGTTCTTTGGATCGACTGAGTGGTTCGGGATTGTGTATTCAACGAGGACCGCCAGCGAACCAATCCGAGCGAATGAAAACCAAAATTCTGCGTCAAACTCTGCTTCATTGACGAATGCATCTAGAACAACAGATCCCGGCAGGAGATTGGTTTCTTGGTATCGTCAGCGACTGACTACAATTTTCGGTTCGGTCTCAAAGCCGTATCTTGTTCGAAACAACAACGAAGGTCAGCTTTACTATCTGATGTTCGCTGCCCATAAAATCAGTTCCGTTGGCATCGCACAGCAATTCTTAGAGTTGGGAGTATCAGAGGGGTATTAGGCTAGAGCTCAACTGCAAGCTTGTAGCGTAAGCCTTTGGCAAATTTAACTGGAACTTAACTTATTTCGAATAGTACAAATTTGGTGATCTGCAATCTTTGAACTTCACGGTTCCCATTCCAACACCCTGATTTCAAGAGCGAATTCTAGCAATTCGGTAGAAAGTTGATGACACAAATGAAGTGGTTTTTGGGCCTCTGCCTAGTTTTGTTACAGTGTGCTTCGATGGCGAACGCACAAATCACCGTGGATCCGAAGTTGCCTGACTACAAGCCAAAGAGCGGAGTGGCAGGTAAGATCGATACTGTCGGTTCAGACACGATGAACAACCTCGCGCAGTTGTGGACGGAGGAGTTCAAGAAGTTCTACCCCAGCGTGTCCGCTGCGATTGATGCAAAAGGTTCTTCAAATGCGATTCCTGCGATTGTCAACGGCTCGGCGACGTTTGGTCCCATGAGCCGCGATGCGAAGAAGTCCGAAATTGAGTCTTTCAATAAGAAGTTTGGATATGACCCCGTACTGTTGCCAACCAGCATCGATATGGTCGCCGTTTACGTTAATCGCAACAATCCGATTGATGGACTCTCCTTCCCAGAAATCGACGCGATATTTTCCAGTACGCGCAAAGGTGGCGCAAAGTCTCAAGCGAAGACTTGGGGTCAGTTGGGTGCTAAAGGCGAGTTGAAGGATAAGAACTACGAATGCTACGGACGAAACGCAGCGTCAGGGACCTATGGTTATTTCAAAGAGAAGGTTTTGAAAGACGGCGACTTCGGTGACTGGGTTACCGAAAATGCAGGCTCCTCAGCAGTTGTCCAATCCGTCGGAGCAAATCTTGCAGGGATTGGCTATAGCGGAATCGGCTATCGCACTCCAAACGTGAAGCCACTGAAGCTGGCGGTTGAACGAGGTGGTGAGCTAATTGCTGCCGAACCTCAGAATGCCTACGATGGAAGCTACCCTTTGGCTCGCCCCTTGTATCTGGCGGTCAACTACGACTCTCGCAAGCCGCTCGATCCACTTCGCTCGGAATTTTTGCGTTATATCTTCAGCAAGCAAGGGCAGACGCAGGTTGCCAAAGACGGCTACTTACCACTCGATGCCGAAGCTGCAACTACCGCGCTGGCAATGGTCGGCTTGAAATAGCCGGTCGACTTAGCGCGTCCTGGTATCGTTACATGCGGCTCCTTATGGGGAGTCGCGATGATGCGAAAGGATACATAGGACACTTAACCCTGGGCAATCATCGTAACGTATTGATTTTTGTAACAAATCCAACAGCATGAGAATCGTTTTCGCGTTCGAGCAGGCCAACTACTTCACTATTGTCATTGACACCAAAAGCTTGGCTTGGAGTAGTTGAAGGCTGTATTTCTAGCGGTTGTAATTGGCCATTATTCCATACTAAGCTCCTTGGCCACTTCGATTCATCGCCCACGCCGTCGCTCCAGCCCACGACCACTCCCAAATTGTTAACCGAACGTGCCGTCGAGAAATTGTCGCCGTCAAATGGCTCGATCAACTCGATTTCTTTGCCAGGTGATAAAACGAATCCCCTTGTCTCTGATCGCCGAACGGAGTTGACCTCTTTGCTTCCAACAATGGTCGCTGCGTTATTGACGTCGTGTGGAGCAATCTCTTTCTCTAAGCGTACGGTGTATTGCCAATCACCCTTTTCATCGCGACTCCACTGGGCGAGCTGAGCGATCTGACTACTCCTTTGAAACGCAACGGCAATCCTTCCATTGTCACTCAAACATACCTTTTGCGTGGAAAGCCCATCGAACTTCTGTGGCAGCGCCGAAACCGTCCAGGAGCCTTTCTTGAGGTCCCAAACGCATGCATGCCCTGAACAAACTCCAACAATCGTCTTCCCATCGCCTGAAATCGAGGTTGCCAAAGTTGCCATCGCGCCAGGCAGATGCGGCAACGTCGTGTTGATTGCGCTGTGGGGGTTGAAGACGATTGCTTGAAGCACGGAGTCTTCCTCTCGCTCTGGAGAATAGGCATGGCCCACAATCATCCCAGAGTCACTTAACGCTATGCACTCCATTTTCCGATAGTGAGTGAGCTTGGGAATCGGCGTGACATTCCCTTTCGAAAACGCGCAGGCAAAGTCGGCGATTGAATTGCCTTTTGCATCATACAGCTCGCAGATTCCGACTGCATCGCCGCCTTGGTTGATGTGCCAAAGCTGGCTTTCTGCAAGTCCGGGCGGTAACAGCAACTGTAGTTGCGGATCGGATGCGCTAACTATTCTTGACCAGATGAATACGAAGGCGACGCTCGGCCAGAAGCTGCTTTTCAGTAATCCCATTAGTTTCATTCTTATCTTGCTATGCGTTTCGAAGAGTGGGCGTGCGATGCAATTCTATGCGACAAAATCACATCGTAAGCTGAAACGATGTCAGCAGTTAAAGATTCAAGGAGAAATTAATGCTGGATGAAGTAGCTTACAAGGCTAACTCGAATCATGTCGAGTTTACCGTTTAAGAAACTTCACCAAATCCTAACCAAGTATTAACCATAACGATCACTTGTTCACAATTTTTAATTGTAAAACATGGCCACACACAATGATCCACCATGTGATCGATATCGCTTTTCTCATCTTCAAACACTTGTGAACTTCTCAGTTGGCGGAACTCTTTATATGCGAACTACACCAGAAGCTATTCGCAAGCTCTTCACAGTCCGACATGGGGAGCGAGCGTTCGAGGCAATCGGAAAGCGATATGCTGAAGTGGCAGGCGATGGAGCATCAGTAGACCTTTCAACCATTCCGGAGTGGCGGGATTTTGCGATCACAATTCGAACGGTTCCGAATGGCGACGTACTTAAGAGAGCATTCTTGTGGTGTACTCGCCATCGCCAACAACTTGTGGAGTTGAACAAGCCTACAGTCCCTGCTGCCTTGGAGGCGCTGGAGGATCCGATGATCTTGAGACAACTCTTTGACTTGTTTCCGTTCTTCATTGCGAACAGTCAAAATGGATTCCGCTGCAGGCATTGTTTTGATGCAGCGGAGCGATTTATACAGTTGTTGGCCCTAAGCCCCAACCATCACGATCTAGAGTACCTGATTGCAAAAGCCGAGGTTTCGAGTGGAGCAGTTGTGACTAGCACCAATAATCCGAACCTACAGGACTGATTTCAATTCAGTACTTCACGATTTACGTCGTCGCGTTCGTCGAGGCCTGCCTGCTCGGTCTAATATCGCGTCCCCTTCAATTTGATATCTCTCAAGTGACCGTTGAATCTCGCGAAGGAGGCTGTCGGTTGAGCCGAGTAGAGTTTCGATGTGTTGCATGTTTTTTACCCAAATCGATTTTGGGCTTGTTTTTGAAAATGTCTCGCGCAGTTCGAATGCTGCATGTTCCAAATGCTTAGCGATCGCTTCTAGTTGATCTGGTTTAAGCTGAATTAGTTGATTTGAAGTCAATTCGACGGTCCGCCCAGTAGTTGATCGAACTAACAGATAGGTTGAACTCTAAACTAGGCTCACTTTGAGCTGCGAAACGTACAGAAAGCTCTGGCATCGCGCAACCGCTTGAAATGCTCGTGAGTCCGCAAATGGTTGTCGCTTGTTAGAACGCTCCATGAGCACTTCTTGGGATAGCCTTTGACTATGAAGTACTCAGTCACTTTCACGCAGCAACGCAGAATTTCGATGCGGTAGAAGCCCGAACTTATGCGAGTGGTTTTTGAGTCTGTAAACCAATCCACAGAGTACCCTTGGTCATCGTTTGCATCCAATCTCGATTGTGAGTATTCCGACATTGCATGCACCACGAAAAGCAAAGGTATAAGAAAGAACCGTTACCCTGACCAATCAGTCAGAGCGGATGCTATCAGAATAGGGACTGGCAATATATTCACCAGTCATTCGGAACTGAATAACTTAGGTTTAATCCAAACTTCAAATTGCAATCGATTGAACAGAAGCGAACTCTCGCGACTATTTGCCCTTTCGATGCCCCGTCGTGTTCACGAAATCGGCGTATGCTTGGTAGGCTTCGTCATCGGCTGCGGTCTTCTGGGCTTTAAGGTCCGCTCGAGTCGGTTCAATTTGCCTAGGTTGTCTTGCGCCACGGGTAGCTAACCACAATCGCCCAAGCGAGGCAATCGCGTATGCTGGTGTTGACATCGCTCCACCAAGTACAAGCGGGAGCAACGCCCATGAAAGAAGTAAAGCGGGGTTTTCTTTCGAAGATGTGTCGCCCACAGAAATCTCAATCGATTGCAGAAGACCTGTTGTCGCCGCCAGCACACCTAATACGAACGGCAGAAACGCAATTGGCATAAATGCCACCAGTCCCACGACGCTTTGTGAGAAAAACACCAGCCGAAGCGCGACTGCAACATTTAGAACTGCAACCACGGAAGTGATGCACAACCACGGGATCCCGCAAACTTCTTGCGCAGTCGTAAAGAATTGTGACAACTGAAAATCCTTTCATGCGTTGTCGCGCTCCATTTTAAAAATCAATGATGCGCGGAAAACATGGGAGCAGCTTTAGCAAAAAAGTAACAGACACGCGGGGGAAGAAGTTATACAGGCAGTCGCTAAAGTTCAAACGCCTACTCCAAAAATTCACAAATCGCGAAGCAGTGCGGGTCGAAAACTCAATCTAGCCTTGCTACACTTATTCACAGTTTAGCGGACGAACGCTGGAAAGCTGCTGACATAGATTTCCAGTCGGCCATTGCAAGATTTTAACTCCTATCACTCGGCGATTTAATTCACGAGTCGGAAACGCCTATCGAATGGAAGTTCTACTGATCCTCGACTCTGGTACGCAAAAAGGTCGGGAAACGAACTTGGCACGCGGAATCTATTTGGTTGGACGATCGCGTATATGTCAAATACGCCCCAAGAACCGTTATGTTAGCCGAAAACACTGTGCGATCATTCACCGCAATCGCGAGGTTTTGATTCAGGATCTCGGGAGCAAAACTGGAACCTATATCAATCGTGTTCGAATCGACCCAAAAGTCGCAACAGTGCTTAGTGACGGTGACAAGATTCGAGTTGGCAAGACAAAGTTCCGACTTTCGATTGTTGCCCCCGTGGCTTTATCGGATTCCGGCCAATTGCTTGGCAGCGACGAACATAACGATGACGAGATACCGCATCAAACGAACATGGGTCCCGTTCCGTCAGAAGAGAGCGAAACTGCAACCGCAGCACCTCATGATATCAGCAGTGTACTGAGAATGCTGGAGGAAGACGATGAAGAAGACGATGCCGAGTCGCCTGACTACTTAGTTCCCGGATCGGTCTTTCAGCTGACATCCAAGGGCTCTGATGTTGATGTCGACGATGACGATTCTGATGGCAATGTCGTGTTTGCAGCACCACAGTGTGGTGAGTCGCTGGGGGCTGCGGATCCACTACCCTCCTATTCTTCCAGAAAGGACTGGGACGTAAAAAGCGTATATAGTTGGATTGAGCAAAAAGAGACTTTTGCACGTCTGGATGCTCGCCGAACGAAGCGAAGTGCCAAGACTCGCATCCAAAATGCAGAAACTGAAACCACTCCAGCGGAGGCAGTTCCCGATACTACAGAGACCTACACAGCAAGACAGCGAGAGGCCCAGGTACGCGTCGCCGCCAGCAAGGCAGTGACTGTAACTGATCAGAAGAGTTGGATCGACAAGCTTGATTCCGATTCCGTTCGCCCAATAGTTCTTGTCGTAGTAGGCGTTGGGTTCGCTGCATGGTTTGGGTGGAACGTTTGGCTGTTGATTAGCTTTAAAGGCTAGCGCGGCTTAGCGATCGTGAATCCGCCCGCCAACTCCAAGCAATTTTCCCATAAATCCCACTGCTCGGCTAACGTCGCATCTGCTTCGTGCCCAGGGTGATCCTGAGTAATAGCCAAGATGTTTTCAAGTGAGCAGTAACCGAGCTGAGCACTGAATGTAAGTTGTAACCATCTTCGTACATGCATACTTGCAATGTCTTCTAAGCCGATGTTCCTCGCTTCAATTACGATCATCGCCAAAACTCCAAGGGTAGGGCCTAAACGCAGTCCTTTTTCAAGCAGGACTGAAGTCTCACAATCCAGTCATTACCATACAATCGAATGGGAAGAATGCTGTTTCCGGAACGTGAATTTTCGGTTAAACAATTCGCGACTGCTGAGGATTTTGAACAAAACAGATGGCAGTCGAAAATGTTGCCAACTCTTCAACAACATTTCATCGATTCTTCACAGTCTTTGGGTTTGTACTAGTTATCATTTCGCAACGGACCACACCGTTTTCGAGTTTGAGCCTATCCGGAACTGGCGTATGCCCCGAGAGACGTCCCCCACCCCACGTTCAACCGCCGAGCACGTCGATATTCCCCACGAAGTGGCTTGCGATGCGAGTACAGCCTGCGAACAATTTAGTGGGAAAGGCTGGATCGAACTTGACGAAATGGCCAACAGAATGACTTGGCGCCATTCGAGACTGACTGCAGTACTACGCTGGCTTAGACAAGAGTCACCCGTTCATGTTTTTGAGACCAAAGTAAGTAGCGGGATAGTCAAAGTCAGGATCACTGAGCCCCAAAATACAGTGCCGAACCCAAAAACAAAAAATCGCGAATCAAAAGAACCTTACCACGAATAACCGAAGCCATGCTTTTCGATTGTCGGCTGTAATACTTGAAATGCGACACTTGCCGTCGCCAAATGAGGTTGGCGACCTCCCAAAAAGTTCATAAATCACTCGCTCTCATGCATTAAGTTGGCGTTGCTTTTTGAGTACATCGCTACGTAGTATTCGCCCGATCTTAATCGCTTGTATGAGATATTCTCTGACCAAGTCAATAACTTCGACTTGCACTGGCGATACCGTCGATTGATCGTTCGCACTGCGTTTAAGCAACTTGTCGAGCCAGCTCTTTTTAACTGGTACCGGAGCAGGCAGTTCGTAAACGGATTCGATTTTCCGCCGGATACGTCGAAAATTGCGGGACAGCAATTCAACGGATTTGCCCTGTACCTCCAGAAAGAAGCTCTTGTTGGCTGGATCCTCCATGCAATTCGCTGCCGAATCAATTCTAAACTTGTCAAGCTTCGTTATCACTTTTACTACATCAGTGTTGGCTTGACCGGTGGCTTGCGACTGTGCTTCTTCCCAAGCTAACTTGAATTCGTCTCGGCTGAGATGGTGAAAGTGAGCTAGCACATACCAGTGATCATCGTGCATCAATAATCCTGGAGAAATTCTTGCAACTGACATCTGAACTAACTGTCGCAGACTAAGCGTTCGCTGTACCACTCGTTGATCCTGAAGTTGACTAGGATCAACTCCGCTGAGAACGAACGCGATAACCTCAATCACCTTATCTGCTAGCTCTGGACTAAAATAACGATCTATAGCTGGGAAATATTTAGGTTGTCGCTCAATCTCTGGCTTTGTGCGCTCACTGGTCGCGGGGCCACCCTCGCCAGAAGTACGGGCATGCAACTCGTTGCCGTTGCGCTCCATTGAATCAGTTGCGATGCCCTCCAGATCGAAATCGTCCGCAGTCGTGTCAGGTTTCGAAATCAGGCCTTTCCGCAACGCCTTTGCGAGTATAAATTTCGCTATTGACTTGTTGATTGAGTACTTCCTAGCGGCTTCTTCGTTTTCGGCAAAGTTGGTAGCGATCGACAGAGCAAGTTCACGTGGAATTTTCTGCGGCGAGCTATAACCACCATCGAGATTTTTAAGTACTAAAATAAAATCTCGGTCGGTAAACCCAGATTTGGAGGTACTAACCTTCGCTTCAAATCGCTTCGAACTCGATTCAGATTCACCAAGTCGGTCGTCACTAACCATTCGTATTTCCTCGGCCAGTATATACACGCCGCAATTTACATCAGCTCTATCCGAGCGTGGCAATCTGAGTAGGCAACTGCGGTGAAGACTTTAAGAAGATTTGATGAATCACTTCAATCAATTGTCTTTTGAAGGCTTTGCAGACGCTTGTTCATTTGCTGGTTCGGTCGCCGCTGGTTTTTCCGTTGAGGGCGCGGGCTGCGGTATTGTTGAATTTAATTCGGAAGAGGTCTCATCTTTCGGTTCTTCTTCGACTGGTTCATTAGAGCTCAGTTTCGGAAGCAAAGACTTGGTGTAAGTTGCTCTTAAGTTCTCAACAGGACCCGGCAAAGCGGCGAAGTCCTTTTTCTCTATCAGCGCAAGGATAGCAAGGAACTGATCTCGGCAGTCGACCACTGCCGCTATCAGGGCCGCCCGCTCCTCCCGAAGTACTTTGACTTCCTTTTCTAACTGATCAACTTGAGAGCGCAGTGCATCCGCCCGGCGCTGGAGCAAATTTGCCCGCTTAGCGAGAGCGTTAGAAGTTGACTGGGCTGCTTGGTTTGCTTGATTTTGTAACTCAAAATCAGCATTTGTCGCTGGCTGCCGAAGAGCATCGAGCACCGATTGGCCGAAAAGCTCGCTACTTGTGAAAAAAACAATCAGTAAGGCTATGGTTCTCATCGCAACAATCGCTCCTGAACGTTTAGGAATCGAGCAGAGGTAGTCTCCGTTGCTTTAGTTCTAAACTCATGCGATCGTTAAACACAGGTATCTGATGTGTCTTAACAACAAATTCATCAAGTGCTAACAGAATCACAAATCAGTAGCCGCGAAAAGCGGATAAACTGCGAACTCTAAGAATTCCACTTCACGTTTGATATTGGGTTTAACTTATGTACTCGACGCGTATTCCGAATCGAACATTGAGCATCTTGTGTGAAAGAGTGGGCGTTGCGTTTGATGTTGGCCAAGATCCCTATCGTATTTTTCAGCGAGAAGCAGCAACGCAAAAGTTTGGCTATGCGAACCACATGCGATCGATTGCCGCTCACGTTGAACGGGGTGGCTCGCTCGCCGACGCAATTCGCGCTCAAGGAAACTACTTCCCAGAGAACTTTGTTCACCTAATTGAAGTAGGCGAACGCACGGGGCGACTCGAACGTGTCTTGGATCGACTTGCGACCTATTACAAAGATCTGGCTGACTTGCGTGCTGAGTTCACCAGCTCGATTTTGTGGCCAGTGATTCAGCTTGTGCTCGCAGTGGTCGTTGTTGGGTGCATGATCTATCTTCCTTCCGTCTTTGCGCCCGATGCTGGTGAGCAAACGGACTTACTGGGCATCGGACTCGTTGGTGCTAAGGGACTGCAGATTTATCTAATTTGCGTGGCTGTCGCAGTGGGATGTTGCGGAGTGCTGTACTTTCTAGGACGCAACGGTCACCTTGGATTCTTAAATGAGTGGCTCATTCATATACCGTATCTAGGTAGAGTGCTCAGCGTGTTCGATGAAGCCAACTTTGTGCAATCGCTTGCATTGGCGACAGAATCCGGCATGGATGCGTGGACGGCCGTCGGACTGGCGTTCAGCGGTTCGACGTCAAAGAGATTCACGTCCAAGACCGAAGCCGCCAAAGCGGCGATTCGTCAAGGTCGCGAAATGCACGTGGTATTGAAAGAATCGAAAGTGTTCAGTCCCGAAACCCTTGAAGCCGTGCAGCTTGGAGAAGAATCAGGTCGACTGGCAGAGACGCTCGACAAGCACTACCGGTTTATGCGTTTACGCGTTAAGACGTCGATGTCAACTCTAACCTATCTAGCTTCAGCAATCATTTGGGCGATTATCGCGGCGGTATTGATCGCCGTTATCTTCCGCGTTTTTACAAGGTATCTCGGTGGAATCGAAGGAGCGGCAGAATCCGTAGTGACTCGGGGTACGAGGCCTTGAGATGATACGCAACAGACTATTCCGGTTATTGGGTTTAATCCGTTTCGATAGACAAGACCTTGAACAGCGAAGAGAGTTAACCATGAGCACCATTGCCATTCCCACCTCAAACTCTAACGATCGCAACGGAAGTGGTCCACGAAAGTACTTGGATTTAGACCATGAACGTGAGTCAATCATTGGGCGGCTGGGCAAAATGCCGCCCACAACCGAGATCTATGCCTCCGAGTTCGTTGACTCGCTTTTAGAGTTTGCCCACCGTGTGGGAACTAGCGACATCCATCTGCAACCAACTCGAACGGGACTTGAAGTTCGCTTTCGAAGCAACGGCATCCTCCAGTTCCTCGGTGCGTTTCCGATTGGTGCTAACTCTTCGATCATTTCCCGTCTTAAGGTGCTTGCGCAGCTTTTGACCTATCAAGCCGATTTGCCTCAGGAAGGGCGCGTCGCGTCGCCCAAGGACGGAACGGAAATTCGAGTCAGCACGTACCCGACCTTGCATGGTGAGCGAGCCGTACTTCGCTTTTTTGGACATGGTAAAGAATACAATTCACTCGATGAGCTTGGGCATACTTCCAAAGTCACGGACCAGATCCGAGACGTGCTTCGCGAAACCAGTGGGGCCATGCTCGTTACTGGTCCAGCAGGCAGCGGGAAATCGACTACGCTCTACGCTTGCCTACGTCACTTAGTCAATTCGACCAACGGAGCACGGAGCTTGGTCTCGATTGAAGATCCCATCGAAGTCCCCATCGATGGCGTGGCGCAAAGCCAAGTCAACGTGGCAGGCGGATTTGATCTGAAGACAGGTCTTCGATCGTTAATGCGACAAGATCCAGAGGTAATCATGGTCGGCGAAATACGCGACCGCGAAACAGCCGAAATTGCCATCCAAGCCTCGCTCACTGGGCAATTGCTGTTAACAACATTTCACGCCGATAGCACGGCAACTGCAATCAGTCGGTTAATTGAAATGGGCATCGAACCATTCCTTGTTCGCAGCGGACTAATCGCGGTGATGAGCCAGAGACTTCTACGGCTGCTGTGCACATGTTCTCGCGAATCGAAGGATCCGGCGGACTTCTGCGAGTTGCTCAATATCGACACCGTGCGTGTTCCCAGTGGTTGCGCACGGTGCAACGACACCGGCTACCAAAACCGAGCAATCATTAGCGAGTTTTTAGATCTTCGAAACGCGAACCTCGCTCAAGTCATTCTCAACAAAGGGGACAGTCGCGAGATCTATCGAATTGCCATCGAATGCGGGATGTCGACCTTGCTCCAACAAGCAACAGAAATGGTGCGGCAAGGTCGCACTAGTCCGCTTGAGGTGCGCAGGCTACTGGGCTCGGCAGTTCGGCTATAACCAGGTGGGCCGAAAAACGCTAGCGGTTGCGGAAGAACGAGTACTCGCGATACCGGGTTTTTTACGAAAACCGCTACAGTTTTGCTCGCAATGATACTTAACAATGTTGCCGCCTTATCATTGTAAAGC
>JANNNN010000392.1:0-14191 GCA_031398555.1 Planctomycetia bacterium
CAATTCGCGCGCAACGAGTTCCTTGCCGGTGCCGCTTTCGCCTCGAATGAGTACGGGCAAATGCGACTTCGCAGCTTTCGGGATCTGGCTAAACAGCTTTCGCATCGCCGGGCTGCTACCAATCAAGCGCCCAAAGCCGCTTGGAAATTCAGATCGTTCTTGTAATTCCGCAACCCGCTGCTCAAGCTGCACGCGCTGTTCGGTTCGAGCGGCAATGGCGCGCAAGTGGTCGACGTTGAACGGCTTGGCAAGAAAATCGGACGCGCCCCGTCGGATGCACTCGATTGCATTAGCGATCGAATCGTTGGCCGTGACGACGATGATTTCCATGCTTGATTCCGGCGGCTTTCGCTGGAGTTCGGCGAGCAATTCCAGCCCGCTTAGTTCAGGCATGTGAATGTCTAAGAACACTAAGTGGGGATGTTCGCGGTAAATGAGTTCAATCGCGACCTTGCCGTTTTCAGCTCCAAATACTTGGCGTCCATCTCGCTTCAGGGCTTTGCTCATGCCGTAGCGAGCATTGGATTCATCGTCGGCAATCAGTATCTTCATGAATTTGTTTTACTGGTTAAGATGGATCATTCGGGAAAGCGTGTGCCATCTTGTGACTAAAGGTTCGCTGTGTGCAAAGTGGCAGCTCTTGCCGAGTGCATCTGCACTGCCGATGCAATGAATGTAGCTGGTTTCGTAAGAAACCGGTGCTTTCAAGTGACTATTACTCCGAATCCGGTTTCTGACGCTCCACTAGCTACTAGATCCCATGAATTGTTCTCCTGGCTCTACCAATGGCAAGCGAAGCACGAATACGGTGCCTGCATCCGGCAATGATCGGCAATCGATGGTTCCATCTATGGAGCGTACCCGTTCGGCCGCGATGTACAATCCAAGTCCGGTGCCATACTCTTTGCTGGTCACAAATGGCCGGTAAATATTATCACGAATGATTGGATCAATACCGGGTCCGTTGTCAATTATCTGGACTATGATCTTAGAATCACAAACCTCGGTTGCCACCGTCACACAAGCGTTGGGTGTTGTGCGAGTCGCTTCAATGGCGTTGCGAAGCAAATTGAACAGTATTTCGCTCATGGATGCATCGGTCGCTCGCACCAAAGGCGAGTCACTACAGAAGGTAGAAAGCAGTTTGACTTGTTGCTGGGCTCCCCAAGGTTTAAGTATGTGAAACAAGCGATCAATGACACGATGGACATCAATTCCAACAACGCGGTCATCCGAGGGCTTTGAATAGTCGAGCAAACGCTGTGTAATGCTGGTTAACCGATCTATCTCATGGACGATAATGCCGACATCGTTGGCTTGAGATGGTTGATCGGCTAGATCTTCTCGCAGCAAACTGGCTATCGTCCTAATCGAAGATAATGGATTGCGAATCTCGTGCGCCAGCGAACCCGACAACAATCCCAGTACAGCTAGTTTCTCTTGCTGTGCAGCTTGACGCTCGGCCCGCAATCGATCTTGCTCGATCATCCGATTGAATAGTGTAGCGGCGAATTGATCGAACAACAGCGAGAGCGACGCGCGTTGTTCCTCGGAGAATCGATCACTGCGAAGACGAGGGCCAAGGAGCACTAAACCGTACAGATCGCGAAACCGGCAACTAAAAACGTGTTGTACATTTAACCGCTGGCAAAGCTCGCTAAGCGAACGATCTCGCAAGTTCGTGTGGCCCAAATTGCTTTCGTTACGCTTCAAAAGCAGTTCATACAAAGATTGCATTTCAGCAATACTTATTGCCGGTCCGCAAATCACTTCACATCCGTTCTTCCATGAACGAGGGGCACCGGTGCGAACATCACTGAACCAAACCCAAACTTGCTCCAAGCAAAGCAAATCGCAACTGCTGCGTGTGAACCAGTCGCATAGGTCGTTGAGTGACCGCGAGTCCTGCTGACTGATTTGAAGTGACAGACGCCGCATAGCGTCTCGGACTTGAAAAATGTTACGGCTGAGCAGATATCGAAGCGACTCGCGGACTCGATTTCTCAGTGGCGGCCAAGCTAGAATGAGTCCCACGAGGACTATGCCTTCGATCAGAATCACATCGAGGCTCGACTTGCGCTGCATCGATTCGGCGAAAGGAATTACAAACACTTGATGAAACAACATGATCAATACCAGCGATCCACCGTAAACGAGCGCTCGCTCGAAAACCAACGGCAGCAATTTGTCTCGCAGGGTGTACCAAAGAAAAAGCATCATCACGGATAGCGGCGAAAGTATAGCGGCCAAGCGGATCGGCAAGTCCCAAGCCGTCTCGCGCGCGAACCATCCGTAACAGACGAGCAGTAGCGAAACGCCTACGGCAAGACCAGCCAACTGGATAAAGAACTTGCGAGTGGATTCCGTTTCGATGAACGTGCGATAGCGGAGGAACATGAGGGCTGCGACGACATTCATACTTAACATCAACAGCAGGTAGCCATTCAGAAAAGGCTCGAAGCAAGTCCCCAGAACGCGACTGTCGCTCGTATAGGCCTGAAAAATGGCCAACGGCACAAGCAAGCAAGGCGAATAGGCGATCGCATAGCGCCAATCCCAATTAGGGCGCAAATTATGAAGCGAATGATTCAGTCTAATCGCACCATGAAGCAGTGCTGAAGGGATAGCTAATAAAGACACCCCGATGAGAGCGATGTTGAATCGATCGAGTATCACCAGCGGCTCGACGTCCGTTCCGCGAATCAGCACGTGCCCAAAGCCGCCCGCATGGGCGAGCCATGTGAACGCGACCAGCGTCGTGATCCAGATGGCAGTGTTGGGACGGTTGACACGGTCGAGGAGAGCAAGAAGCAAAGCGCTATCGAAAACGACGGCGATACCGAGCAGTATCAGTTCCAGTTGAGCGACCATCGTTATTGCTTTTGCTTCGAAGTTAATCGTAGGTTTTAGAGCCAGTTGCGTGGCCGGCGCTGCTTTTTCTCGTGGCTCACGCTGCCAACTTCAGGTTGGATGCTAGTACCCCATCGCATAATGGAAATTCCACTGCCAATGTCGGGGCCGGCGCTAGTTTTGCGGAGCAAAAGGCGACACTGGCAGCATCCGCCACGGTTAATCGGCCGAAGTGATCCATAGTGTGATCCCGGGCCCCGAATCATCGACGATTTGCCCATTGACACTTTCTCGCAACCGCAGGAGCGTTAACGGTTGATCCAGTGGATACCATTGAGAATTAAATCGCTCGCTGACACCGGTTGATGAGGTCGATTGCGAAGTTGGTCTTTTTCGTGGAACGTTTATACGCTCGATTTCATCCACGAAGACGGTCAATTGCTCTGGCAACTCCTTCAGCAAAATCTGGTGATTGCCCGCGGTTAAAGTTTCCGATATTTTCGATTGCACTTCTTTGTCGTTGAAAACAAACTCTTTACTCCAGAGGAGGTGTAGTTTGTACTTGTGGCCAAGCGGCAGATAGCAATGGAACTCGCGAATATCATCGGTCCTGTCGATTTGAAGGCATGCGTACTCATGCCGATTGCGTATCTGCAATTCAGGTGCGAGGGCATGCAGAGCTTCGATAGCTGCTGAATCGCGAGTAATCGACATCCGCCCAGTGAAACAAGCTGCCCAAGTTGCCGAAACGGCGATCAGCAGCATGATCGTGCGAATTCTAAATTGAGGCACTTACAGCCCTCTCTTATATTGCTAGGACAATGCGTTTATTGCGATTTCGCTTGGTCAATTGCGGCTTGAGTTCCAAGTCTGATTCGAAGCCATGCAGATTGCATGGCTACCATGTCTTTTTTTGGCGGTTCAATCTCTAAAAGGCAGACCGACTCTTCGATTGAAAAGCTTTCTACACCACTCGCGCCTGCGATTCGCCATGAAGATGTAGCTTGGGCGCTGACCATCTCCGCGATGGTTTCGTCAATTAGGTTCATGCCAATGGAGCCGCTTGAGTGCAAACTTCGTGTATGGACTCGAATTCCTATATTCGATCTCCATTGTGAAGGCAGGAAAATCGCGGTGACTAAGCCTTCCATAGCTGGGTCTGCACTACCTGAAAAATTCGACGTTCCACTGCTCGAACCAGTGGATGAACGAGTTTCGGTTAACAGCCTGGCATCCGTTTTTGCAGGGACATAAATCCGCCAGCGAAATTCAGTTGGATGCTTGCTCTTGAGTAAAAGCACGTGATACTTGGTCGGGTCACTGATCGGCATCTCACCCACCCGACGTTGCAGTTCAAGTCGCTTCGCATGCAACCGCCCTGCCTCGCTCTGGATTGGCCAAGCGAAACATGCGCCCATGATTGCAGCGAGCAGGAGGGTTCCATCGACAATCCATGTCGTCCATGACAGGCTAGTGTAAAGTCGCAAAGGACGTCGTTTGCCAGTTAAATCCAAAGTGAAATTCGCCTGGTTAGAATTGAGTTTATTCCTGTGGGTCGCATCTGCCGGATGCGACCATTAACTTCATGACCACAAACAGAAGTGTCTTGCATTCGAAGTAACTTCCATGCATCGCCCGATGATTGTAACCAATTTAATCTTAATCAACCGGTTGAAGGCGTCGAAGGGCTTGAGCGATCGCTTTTCTTGCAAAAGCTGGGTACGTATCCGCATCAGCTCGTCGGTAAGATCGCCAAATCGAATGGCAGGAAGTTCACGCTCACGACCACCTTTGCCCTTTGCGTCATTGGCGTGCAAAGTTAGTTGATTGAACATCTCTAACCCAGATTAAACATTTCCAGTCGTCCACTTCAAATCGATGTTCCGCCAAGTTGATTCCGAGAGATTGGTGTCTCGAAGGATGGCGGGCAAGCGATGGGGTCGAACGCCGTCGTAGCATGTCAATTTGCCGAAGCGGATCAGGCTGGCGGGGATGCCAACTGCAGTGAATCCAGGGTGACCCGTTGCCGGGAAGGGGCCGCCGTGATTCATGGCTGGACTGACAGCCACTCCGGTCGGCATTTTGTCATTCAAGATTCGCCCAACGCGCTGGATCAAGTGCGTGGCGACTGCGTCATAATGGGCATCGTCTGAGCCGTCTTTAGCCGAGTAAACACAGCCCGTCAAATTGCCTTCAAGCGAACGGAGTACATCAGCCAACTGCGAAATCGAATCTGCAACAACAATCAGTGACGCGTTACCAAACGCTTCAGTCTGAAAAATCTCTGGATCACTCAAAAACTTAGCACCGTTGGTTTTCAGCAGTGTATTGGCAACGCTGCACTTGCCCTCAATGGCTGTACCGCCAATTAGAACTTCTGCGCCTGCATTGCTGAGTGTTTGAATCGCGGCAGTCAAAGTTTTCTTTACGGATGACGATAATAGAGTGCCCGGCGTTCCAGCACCAAACTTGATGGCGACGGCTTTGATGAAAGCATCTGTTTCGGGGCTGGCAATCATTACGACCATACCGGGATTGGTGCAAAACTGGCCGGTGCCCATCAACACGCTGGTAACGAACTCGGTCACTAGATCTTCGCCGCGTTCGCGGACGGCGCCCGGCAACATGACAACTGGATTGACGCTCGACAGCTCCAAGTAAATCGGCTTACCAGCCGTATCTGCAGCCGCCTTCAACGCTAAACCAGCTCGACGGCTGCCCGTGTAACCGATTGCCCCAACGCGATGATCCGCAACTAGCCGCTCACCATCTTTGTGCGACAGTCGATAGATCAACTGGACAGTGCCACTTGGTAAACCCGTTTCCTCGACGGCTGTTTGGGCTAGTTCGGCCAACAGTTTGGTCACGCCGGGGTGCGATGTGTTGGCTTTGGCAATCACTGGGTTACCGGCAGCGATGGCGGCTGCGAAATCGCCACCGGAAACACTGTTGAAAGCGAACGGAAAATTGTTCGGACCGAAAACGCAAACAGGTCCGATCGGTTCAAAGCATGATCGAATGTTGGCTTTGGTATCAATCGTCGGCATCGACCACGAGCCGCTGCGAGCCGCTGCGGCGGCTTGACGTAATTGGCCAGAAGTTCGTGGCAGTTCAACGTCCGCCAATCGCGGTTTGATTGGCAGGGAGGTCTCAAGGTTAGCGATCGATACCAGTCGTTCAGCATTAGCTTCAATGTGTTTTGCAAAAGCTTCGAGGAACTCAGCAATTTTCGCGGCTGGGAGGGCTCGCAACTGTTCGGCGGCTTCGGTGGCGGCGTTTAAAATAGCTTCGCAGTCCGACCAGGAACTGATCGGGAAGCGCTCGGGCAGCGACTCGTTTAGTGCTGGATTGGACGATTGAAAACTCTCGCTGGCATCGGAGTCTCGCCATTGGCCTGCGACTAATATCTTTTGAAGTTGTCCTGTTTGAGCCGTTGACATAGCGTTTCCCCTGAGTGAATGTCGGTTTCGATTAGCCTTAAAAGATAACCGAGATCGAAGTTTTCCCCCAGGTAGGCTGCCACAGGAAGAGCGTCATGGGCAAAAATATGGCAGGGGCAAAAAAAGCCCATGTGGTCGGCTGCGTGAAATTGTTTAACCGGTGAGCCAGCGGCGACGGGCACCTGCCATTTATGCTGACATCCGTGTGCAGCGAGTAGGCTACACGCGAGCCCGGGGCACGCAAGCACATCAAACGCATTTTAAAAAACGAATGGCGGCTGCCCCAACAACGTATGCATAAGTGCCAGGTGCCCGTCGCCGCTGGCTCACCGGTTAAACGATCTGATGGACAGTCATGCTGAAGTTCACCGACAGGTGAAAACATATTTTGCTGGCCCACGGATGAGAAAGTGGTCCGACGGATGAAAACAAATGCATTAAACATAGTTTCGATGGCATTCCCGTTGCAATTTCACTAACAACTCTCATGGCTTGGCTAAAAACTCTCCTACTTTCTCATTCGCTTGGCGATCCCAAACGGTAACTTTGCCCTGCTGAGTCCCTACTGCTAGCGTTGACTCAGTTACAGCGACCGATGTGATCCACTCCTGCGAGTCGACTTCCAGCATCGTGCCTTCGCGAAATTTAGTCACCTTCTTCGTCTTGGGCTTGCCTTCGTCATCTTTGCCATCAGAAATGGTTTTCGACTCAATCTGGAATTGTCGGAGTCGGTTACGGTCAGCAACGAAGATGTTGTCATTTTCGGTCGAGAATCGTTGCAGTACGCGCGGCAGACCGGACTGCTCGGCGACGACGCCGTCGCTATCATCGCCTTGCATCAATCGCAATCGACCTGTTTCATCCAATGACACCGGTTGATTGCCCAAGAAACTAACACCGCCAACAGCGCGTTCATGTCGATCGTAGCTGGCGAGCAATTCCATTGGAGTGCCGCTAAAAAGTTTGGCAGTGCGATCACGCGACGCAGTGATCAAGTGTTTCCCATTTGAACTCCAATGCACTGCGAGAATGGCATCCGCATGAGGCGTCATGGACTCAACTTTGCCAAAACGCAAGTCGCTTAACAATTCGACTATTTGTAAGCTGCCGTCTTGGGCTCCGATGGCAACACGCTGCCCATCCTTGGTCACAGCTATATCCGCCGCAACGTCGAAGGATGCAGCAAGTGCCACCCGAGAAGTGTTTGACTCGGCTAACGCCACTCGTTCAATCACGCCGCGTTGTCCGGGCGAGCCGCTCGACACGACCAGTGATTTACCATCAGGCACAATTGCGAAGGCAGCGATGTGCGGACCCGTGACAGGGATACGAGCGAGCAATTCGCCTGTGTCCGTTCGCCACTGTGTCAATTCGGCGTAACCACCAACCCAAATTGTTTCACTGTTGTTTGTGATCGCCAGGGAATTAATTGCGAGTGGTCGTGGATAGTGTTCCGGCGCCACGACGACTTTGGAAATGGCGATTGCTGACATGCTGCGCGGTAGGTCAGTCGGTTCGACCGGCGCGCCGGCGTCAATCCAAGAGCGAATCGCGGCCAACTGGTCCTGCGTCAATGGAGCCGATTCGGCGGGCATGCGCTCCGATTCATTTTCTGTGACTAACCGCCTCCAAAGTTCGCTTTTGTTCAGATCGTTTTCAATAATCGGTTTGGCTTCAGAGTCACCTGCGACCAACAACTCTGCCGGTGTAGCGACGGAGTAGCCTCCTTCTTGCTTCAAGCCATGACAAGACAAGCAGCGAGCAGCCAGAATCGGCGCGATCTGTTCGCGAAATAATTTGGTCGATGCATTGGCTTCTTGCCCTCGGCCAACGGGGGCCATCAAGGCACTCGAACAGAGTAGGGTAATGCAGGTCAAGCTAAATCGAACAAGCATAATTTTGTATCGGTAAGGTTCTAAATGATCCGAAGTTTCGAGCTACAAGCGTTTTCGCGCGAGTTCGTTTTCGTATATGATAGTTTAGTCAGCCATTTCCTGCCTGCCCGACGTTGGAGCCTACCTTGTACACAGCCCTCCGTAACTTAGTTTGCTGGATCCCAGTAGCAATATTTCTGGCGAGACTGCTCCCTGCCAGTTCATCGCTTGCCGCAGATCCCACAGAACCCGCCGAACCTGTTCCAAACCGCATCGAAATCTACCCACGCGGGATTGTTGTCAGTGACCAATACCCAGCTCGTTTCATTGCCCTCGAAACGGCGCCTGATGGTTCTTCCGTGGATCGAACCTGCGAAGTCGCCGCTGCTTTGATGCTCCAGTCGCATCCGGCGATACTCATTGGCCCGAACGGATCTTTGGGGCGGAATCCCAATGCATCTGTCAATGCTGCCTTGATCGAAGCGGAAATGCAGCTTGACGGACACCGCGTTTTGCTCCAAGCCACTATTCTTGAAAGTGCCAACCCGAGTCCGGTATTTGCTCGTGACATATCGGCGATACTTGGAAAAGCGGGCTGCAATCTCGGAACCTGCCACGGGAACTTGCACGGCAAAGGCGGCTTTCGTTTGAGCCTGCGCGGTGATGATGCGGAGTTGGATTATGTCTCGATCGTCCGCGGCAACTCGGGACGACGCATCGATTCGTTCGCTGCCGAGCTCAGCTTGATGCTAACCAAACCAACTGGGCAGTTGGCACATCAAGGCGGAGCGCGGTTCGAGGTCGGATCGACTGAATACGGGCTGCTCAAACGTTGGATCGATGAAGGCTGCCGCTGGAACTCTGAGACGTTAGCCCCATCCTCAAACACTCGCATTGACCCTGCTGAAACGCTGACCAAGTTGAATGTGTATCCGCAACAGGCGATGCTCGCACCGCAATGTCGGTCGCAGCAAGTCGTGGTAACCGCCACTTTTGCCGACGGATCTACTCGCGATGTCACCCGGTGGGCTCGCTATGAACCCAGCCTCCCGACAGATGTCTCGGTGACTGCCGACGGGCTTGTCACCGCCGACAAACCGCTTGACGTTTCGGTCTCCGTCTCTTACCTCAGCGGGCGCGCAGCGACTCGATTGACGTTTCTGCCAGAAAAACTGAATGCAAACAATTCCGCGTCCGCACTCGCAGAACAACAAGCTGCACCTAAGCAACTAGATCAAATCGTAGAGGATCAGCTTCAAAGGATGCGATTGCAACCCACTGAGGCTGCTGCGGAGAATGTGTTTTTGCGTCGGCTGTATTTGGTCGTTGTTGGTCGCTTGCCAACGACCCGCGAAGCGCGTGAGTTTCTGGCGTCGCCGGACGCTGATAAACGCGAACGTTTGACCGAAGCGCTACTCAATCAACCTGGCTATGCCGCTCTTTGGGCAATGCGCTGGAGTGATTTATTGCGCAACGAGCAGAAAGTAATGAGTTCGGAGGGAGCCCGCGGGTGGCACACTTGGATGATAGAGCAAATCTCCGCTGACCGGCCGCTGAACGAATTCGTCGCGGAAATGATCACCACCATCGGTAGCACTTATGAACATCCCCCGGCCAGTTTTCATCGAACGCATCGCGATCCTGAAACCGCTGCTGAGTCGATCGGTCAAGTCTTCCTGGGCGTTCGCTTGCAGTGTGCGCGTTGCCACAACCATCCGTTCGATCGCTGGCGGCAAGATGATTACTACGGTCTCGCCGCCTACTTCACGACTATCGAACGTAAGCAAGTTGACAACGCGCCGAAAGACAAATTTGACAAGCACGTGATCTCGGGTGATGAAGTCATTTCGCTTGCCGAAAAATCTGCTGCCATCATGCACCCCGGGCGCGCCGCAAACGTACCGCCCAAACCGTTAACCGACACCTATAAAGTTGACTCTGAGGGAAAGGCCACAGCTAGGAACACGCCAGGAGTTACGCCAGTCGAAGCCCTCGCCCAGTGGTTGACACAAGACAATCGATTGTTTGCGCGAAACATGGCCAATCGAGTTTGGTATCACTTGATGGGGCGTGGCATCGTTGATCCGCCTGACGATTTTCGAGACTCAAATCCAGCCAGCAATCCGGAGCTGCTCGAGTATTTGACGGATGAATTGATTCGTAGAAACTATTCGGTTCGCTCACTTTCAAATTTGATTCTTACCAGCCGCACTTTCACTCGCTCCGCCGTTGACGATGTGCACATTCAGGGACTCGACGCGGAAGCGAATTTTGCCGGGTATCCTATGCGAAGAATGTCTGCGGAAGTCCTCATGGACGCGCTCAGCGACGTGACGCAAGTGATCGCCAAAGTCGAGGAGCAAGCGACTGCACCGACTTCGTCCCGGCGAGCCGTTGTCCGAGCCGAAGTGCCAGCAGGCAGCGGTTTTCTCGCGACTTTTGGCAAACCGAATCGCTTGCTTGTTTGCGAATGCGAACGCTCGAACGCCGTCAGCCTTGGCCAATCACTGATGCTTATCAATGGGGCCGACATGCGTAGCAAGTTGGCCGAATCGCGCAACTGCATCAGTGCTATGTTGGACACAAAAGATGCGCTGCCACAAGCCGTTGATGAGCTTTACATGGCGACTCTGACGAGATCACCGACTTCGGCAGAGTCGCAATGCATGTTGGATTACCTCAAGGAAAATTCTAACCCGCGCGCCGCCATGGAAGACGTTCTCTGGGCGCTGATCAACAGCCAAGAATTCGCTGTGATTCGCTGAAGCTGTGATTCGTTGAATTGAAAGATAGTAGCTGGTTTCGTCGGAAACCGGATGCAAAGTAAAGCTAACCCACTCGCACCGGTATCTTACGAAACCAGCTTCAGGTAACCGTCCAACTGGGCTTTACTTACCCAGGAGCACTTCGTAACGGCCTTTGGAGTCGGCGGCGGCGCGGGACATTCCAGGCGTGTTAAATTCCATGACGATGTTGCCAGAATGGTCAATTGCAATGATTCCGCCGCAATCTTCCGGCAGCACCGTTTGCACGACTGCCTTAGCGGATTCTGCTAACGATTTTGAGCCGTAACGCATTCTCGCTGCAATATCGGCGGCGACGTTATTGCGGATGAAGTCTTCACCAACGCCAGTGCCTGAGACGGCGCAGGAGGCGTTGTCTGCAAATGTGCCGGCGCCGATGATGGGACTGTCACCAACGCGGCCCCATCGTTTACCCATCAGGCCACCAGTGCTGGTTCCGGCGGCTAAGTTGCCTTTGGTATCGAGCACGGCGCAGCCTACTGTACCGAGGTAGAGTTGTTCATCTTCGTCGCCTTGAGCTTTTGGTCGGTGAAGAGTTTGATCTGGGATTTTCTTCTTCCACTTTTCCCAAGCTTCGATCTGTTGTGGCGTGCGAAAATAGTCAGGGCCTGCTTGTTCGAGCTTCAGTGTTTGGCCAAATTCATCGGCGCCGTTACCGATTAGAAAAACATGTTTTGTATCCGTCATGACACGTCGAGCAAGCGAGATTGGATTTTTCGTTTTGCGAACACTTGCGACCGAGCCACACGCACGGTTTGAACCGTCCATAATGGCTGCGTCGAGTTCATGTTCGCCAACTTCGTTCAGAACACAGCCGCGGCCGGCGTTGAAGACCGGATCATTTTCAAGATTTCGAACGACTTGTTCTACGACATCAAGGGCAGACTTGTTCTCTTTTAGCATCGAGACGCCAAGGTCCAAGGCTGACTTTAGTCCAGCGGTGCGTGTTGCTTTATATTCGTCGGTCCATTTATCGGGTTCTCCGCCCGCTCCACCGTGAATGACTATACCGTAGTTATTCTTCAATTGTTCCTGTGCGATAGAATTCATCGGATTCCAGAGGTTTAGGATTGCACTTAGGAGTGCAAGCAGTGTAATGATTCTTGGCATGCGAGGCCTTTCCTACTTGGCTTGAATGAGAACGCGGTCATCAAATGGCGACAATCGCGTCGTTGAAGGTTTGTTTGCTTCGTCCGATCTTTTAAATTGCAACCGCTGTGAATGGCAATTTCTAAGTCGGACGAACCAATAGGCTACGTTGCTCATTCAAAAAACTCAAGCTGACGCTGCGTGTTAAGCGGAAAGGAAAGCCCAAAAGGCAGGCAGGCAACTGCGTCCGACAATTTTGGCGGCATTGGAGCGGATCGATTATATTGTAAAGTGTAGGCTACGAACCAAATCTTTTGAACCGATAGGATTGCACGACCATGCCGAGTAGGGACGCAAAACTTGCGTTGAAGTTGTTAAGTGTCGCATTGTGCTCCACTCTCGTTTGGGTCTGCGGACCCATACTGGCTCAAGAAGTCGCGCAGGATAGAAAGCCCGCACAACAACGCCCTCAGCCAGCTTTTGCGCAGGTTGAAGAGGAAGTTGGATTGCCGCGAGTCCTCTTGATCGGCGATTCAATCTCGATGGGCTACACGATTCCAGTCCGAAAGCTCCTCGCAGGCAAAGCGAACGTGTTGCGGCCCAGCACCAACTGCGGGCCGAGTTCGCGCGGCGTAAAGTCGATGGATGACTGGCTGGGGACGGGCAAGTGGGATGTGGTTCATTTCAACTTTGGATTGCACGACATCGTTTTCTACAATGCCGATGGTTCGAAACGAGCGGAACCAAGTGAGGCAGGGGCTCGGCATCAAGTGCTGGCCAACGATTACGAGAAGAATTTGCGAACAATTGTGGCCAGGTTGAAAATGACCGGTGCGGAACTTGTGTGGTGTTCGACAACCCCGGTACCCAATGGCGCGGCAGGCAGAGTGGCAGATGAAGCGACTCAGTACAATGCGATTGCGGAACAAGTCATGAGAGACAATGGAGTCACAATCAATGACTTGCATGCCTTTGCCCTTCCAAAACTCAATGACATTCAACAGCCTAAGAACGTCCACTTCACGCCAGCCGGCTCGGCATC
This sequence comes from Planctomycetia bacterium, assembly GCA_031398555.1. Classification (GTDB taxonomy): domain Bacteria; phylum Planctomycetota; class Planctomycetia; order Pirellulales; family Pirellulaceae; genus Aureliella. Next base: position 13,100 of record JANNNN010000392.1, read on the forward strand.
TTTGGCTAAACAAGTTGCGAAGGCGATAGAAGAAGCAATGGCGAAGCGTCAAGTGAAAACCAAGTGAGACGTGCAACGTTGCGCGCCACACAACCTTTCCCCCGACCCCATGAGCGTGCTTCGAATAGCTTGCTAGGTAAACTACTGAGCCTTCGGCCCGAAAACAAGTGCAACGTCAAACTCGCGAGCCGCCGGGAATCGGGAAAAGCGTGAAACAGAGTTTATTCTAACCTGTAAAACTTTGGCCCATTCCAGACAAGCGGGAATGGGGCAATTGCTCTAAAAACTTGTGGTACGACGAACTTGCCTCCACTAGTTCTGCTCGGCACTGAAGAGTCTTTGTATCCGGTCAAGTAAATTCCATTCGAGCACCATAAGTACGACAGGTGCCAAAAAATAGAACATCTGGCTGGCTCGCGGCTGAACGGCTGGGTTGCGTGTGAGCCATTCGGGACCAAACAAAGTTAACGCCGAGTGTGCAGAGAGACACAGCACGGAATTCAAGACCAACATCAGCGCACTTACGCCGACCACATAAGCTGCGTACGCGCCGCTTGAAATTGCCGTAGAGTACATTGACTGCGACTGAGGCCTTGAATCTTCTAAATCGGATTTGGTCGGCATTCAAAACTCACAGTTTGCGTAGCCTAGGCTTCTAGCCCAAATCCCCCAAGACCTGGAACGAATCATTTCAAAATTCTAAGCAGCGCCAGTTTTGGCCGCCGTTTTCCGTAGCGTGGTCAGTATTTCGTCAAGCATATGCTTTGCATCGCCGAATAGCATGCGGTTATTGGCTTTATAAAAGAGCGGATTATCGACTCCGGCGTAGCCTGAAGCCATGCTGCGTTTCAATACAATTGAAGTGGTTGCCTTCCAGACTTCCAAAACGGGCATGCCTGCGATTGGACTGTGCGGATCTTCCTGGGCAGCTGGATTGACGATGTCATTCGCACCGACAATTAGCGCAACATCGGTCGTGCTGAACAAATCGTTGACCTCATCCATTTCAAAAACGATATCGTAGGGAACCTTGGCTTCGGCGAGTAAAACGTTCATGTGTCCGGGCATTCTGCCTGCAACCGGGTGGATCGC
>JANNNN010000447.1:0-3145 GCA_031398555.1 Planctomycetia bacterium
GCTCTACTTATTGAAAATAATGGAATGGCAAAGGTGGTGGGCAACGCTTATAGCAGTAAAATTTCGCCAACCAATCAACAGCGGAGCATCTATTTATTCCAAGGTCATACACCCCCCGGCTCGCTGAGTGCACCGTTGAACTACAGCGCGCAAGGTGTGTACGCAAATTATAATCCGTCTCTCCCCACCCCGCTCGGCGACAACTTTGATCTTGATGATTTGTTTGCTTCGAGTAACTGGAGTCACTCAGTGCTCGACCAATATGATTTGACTGCGTTAAACGGTGTGCTTAGTCATGACGCGATAGCTCCCTCGTCAGCCAACTATTATGACCTAACATTCAGCGAAAATGAGACTAAACGCCGTGCGCGTTTAGGTTAGACTGGAAGGTGAGAAACGCTACTCAGTGAGGATCCGAGGAAGGGGGAGATGGCTGGGTATATGCTCGTGCCGAACGATAATGTGCCTGAGACTTATGACGCAGGCTTTTCGATGTACATCTCGGCTTGGCCGCTGTTGAAGCAGTATCCGGGACAAAGGTTTCAGTCGGGACTACCGGGTACTTGTATGTTCGCAGGACGTCGCATCCTAACTTAACCTACAGTCTGTCCTTCTGCTAAGGTGCAGGTAGGAAGTGTCGCTACTCCTTCTTTTTCCGCAGCTCCCCACATGACAGATTTCATGCCGATAAACATGCTTCGTTTTCGATCGGAACCATGCTTCGCTCCCTAGTGGGAATGTGGGGCATTGCTGCATTTCTTCCACTTCCTGTTTTGGCACTCACCGACCCGCATCGTAGTGCCGACTTGGCCTGTCGTTCGGCTTGAACGCTCGCCGCTGTAAACGCACCGTCTTTTGCAGAAACCGCTCGGCCATCTGCCGACTCGCGCCGCTGTTAACTCGCCGACAACTTCTTTCCCTGCGGAAAAACTAAGCCGCCAGTTAACACAAAGCGCGACATAGCGTGATTAATCGAGTTAACATCTCGCGTTGCCACAACTGTTGTGTGTTTCGACACTGCAGTAATCCCCTGGGAAAACGAATATCTCTCCGAATCTCGCGCGAAAGATTTCGAAGAGGGTCTCGTTCGGGGAGCTGACGGTTTCCGCATCGGAAACCTCTGCTCAAACCAGTTAACGCCTGGAACTGTTAAGCAGTTCTCAGGCGTTTCTCGTTTCTACCAACAAATCGTTGGTTTTCTGAGTTTTGCCCACTCTCTATTTCGAAGAGGGTCTCGCCTGCACACCGAACGCAACCCATAGGGTTGCTTCCGGACCCCGATCAAAAGTATCGAACTCTCTGAGTCTCTTTTGAGGGGAATACCGGGGAGTTAACAGGATCAAACTCAGATCTGGAACCGGCAACTCGGTATGCCGCGCCGAGTGGAAGCTCTTTAGACCAAGACAAAAAAATCGGCACTCTCCAAGATTTCGAGGCATTTTACGAAATTGGTTAAGGCCTAAAGTTCACCGTAATTCGAGGAGAAATTGCCATGAATGAAACCATTGTCGTAATTGCTATGGCAACACCAGCGATAATTCTTGCCGCAGCACTGTATTGGGTTGACCGAGTTCGTCGCCGCGAATCGCTGTTTCGATGGGCTGCAGAACAACATTTCAGGCTATTGGCGTACCGTCAACCACTGCCTGTTGAAACCAGTGGTTTTCCATTCTCGCTCAGCAAGGCTCAACATGTATTTCGAGTAGAAGTGGAATCAAACGACGGTCAGCACAAAGCAGGCTGGGTCCGTTTGGGATCCGCATGGCTGGGACTAGCGTCTCATAAAGCAAATGTGAAGTGGGATTCAATCGCGACTAACATAGAGAACTAAGCGTCACAGAAATGCACCTATAGCTCACGCCCATTTTTGGCTTACACTCATGCAACCCGCCGAATGCCTGCCAATCCCGTGGTGAATCATGCACGACGGTACGTGATATCCCGCGTTATGCCAGAGGTTAATTGTGTCGAAAATCAATTGGAACCATCGTTATTCGGACAACGAATTCATCTACGGTACGGAGCCAAATGCGTTTCTCGTCGAACATTCATCCAAGCTCGTTGGCCCTGTACTCTCGCTGGCTGAAGGCGAGGGGCGGAATGCTGTCTACCTGGCTGCGCTCGGCCTGCAAGTTCACTGTGTGGACGGGTCTTCCGTTGGACTTGCGAAAGCGCAAAGGCTAGCCCAAACGAAGGGTGTAGACATTAATACTGAGGTCGCCGACCTTGCGACTTACCAACCGGCAGCGAATCGCTATCAGTCCGTGATTTCCATTTCGGCCCATCTTCCAAGCAAGATTAGGTACCGGCTCTATCCAATGATTGAACGGTGCCTCCTGCCAAATGGAATACTCGTGCTGGAGGCATACTCTGAAAACCAACTTGGCCGAAACACAGGTGGTCCAAAAGATGTTGACATGCTAATGACTGTGTCCAAAATCGAGCGGGAGTTCCCAAACCTTGAACCGATAATACTGCGTACGATTGATCGCGAAGTTTACGAGGGGAAACAGCACACTGGTTTGGCTTCGGTTGTTCAGTACGTCGGTAAAAAGCCGAATCGACATAAAACTCGGCCGACGGGCGATCAACCTGTTCGGCACGAAGGAAGAGAAGATCATCCTCAAATGATCCGGATCACTCAACGCCCCCGAAATCGGGTAAGGACGGACATCGCTGACGGTCCTCCCCACACCACCGGACATGCGGGACCGCATCCGGCGGTTCAACGAAGATGAGCCAGTTTTGCTTTCGATTGCGATCGTCGTGGCCATATGCCACGGACTCGGGTGCGTTTTCGGGCGTAGTTTTCTACACACGCCTTGATTTTATGTAGGTGATCGTTGCCTGCCCCTTTTAGGAGAGAATACATGCTCAGACCTTTCGCAACGATATCTATATGCGTGGCGTTATGTATCCAACCCGCAGTTTCCCAAGAACCATCATCGGTGCCAAACAGACTCGATCGCCTACCTGATACTCTTCAAGAGCTTCGTGAGAAAACGAACTTCGACACTTGGAGCAACTACCAAGTCTACAGCAGAACGCTAAAACACTATCGCACGATACGAGTAAGTGAACGCTCAAACGTGGTCATTTCAGAAACAGGTAAATCGGCTGGTCAATCTCAATTTGTCGAGGTCAT
>JANNNN010000517.1:0-1586 GCA_031398555.1 Planctomycetia bacterium
TTCTTCAAACGCCATCGCATTTACTCCGTAAAGATTACACAACTTGAGGCCTCATACAATCTTACGGTGATAGTGACTAAAAAGGCAAAAAGCGGTAAATTGCTAGCTTGAAAGCCGTCGGCTAACGCCTTCCGGCTGATAGGACTAAACTAACGTAACGACCAGTATCGTAAGCGGGACGCTCTCGGTAGCGCACTCCGGCTGATGCTAAGATTTGATCTTGACGCTCCACTAGGCTCGGGAAAGAAAATCGCCGGTTCGCGTGTCGACTTTGATCTTCTCGCCTTCTTTGATGTACTCCGGAACGTGGACTGTGATGCCGGTTTCGACGATCGCAGGTTTGGTTCGAGCCGTTGCGGAGTTTCCGCGCATAGCAGGATCGCACTGTGAAACCGTCAATTCAACCGAAGTGGGAAGGGTCAATCCAACACATTCGTCTTGATAGATCAGCGCGAAAGTGCCTTCCAGGGTCTCGGTCAGATAATTCATCGCATCGCCAGCGTCCGCCAAGCTGAGTGAATATTGGTTGTAGTCCTCTTCGTCCATGAGATGGACGGTTTCGGAGTCTTTGTACATCATCTTAACGACCCGCTTGCGGAAGTCCGCCTCGGGCATATTATCTGTGCCTTTGAGGGTGATGTCGATTTTTTGCTTGGTAATTAGATTTCGACCGCGAAACTTGTAAAGCGTTGCCGCGCCGCGGGCACTGGGCGATTGCACATAAAGCGTTTCGATGATGATCGGTTCACCATTATCAACAATGACGGTACCAGTCTTGATATCTTTGGCGAGCATTTTCTAAGTTTCCGAGTGATTTCGATTTTTGAGCGATTTGCTCTGGTCCAAATTGCCTGGCCTAGGCCCACATTTTCCAGGGCCTATTTTGCCTAGTTGTTCGCATTCCGGCAAGACGTGCATTGGTTTCGTGCGATTGGCGGCCGTCGATCTAAAATCCGGATGCAAAGTTATCGACTAGACTCTATAATCCATGGCATCTTATCCAGTCGGACTTTCTGCAAAGTTCACGATGCAGTTTTCTTAAAGCGGACGAACGATTTCTCATGCTGCAGAATCAAAACCCACGAAAGCTGCTTCTTGCCGAAGAAGCTCGTGACTGCATGCGAGCTGCCGGCAGGTTTAACGCGCAGTTAATGGACCAACTCCGAGAAATCATCCAGCCCGGCACCACCACCGAGGCGATCGATAAACTCGTCCATTCTTACACTCTTGATCACGGTCACATACCCGCCACACTTGGATACCTGGGTTACCCGAAAAGTTGCTGTACTAGTATTAACGACGTCATCTGCCACGGCATCCCCGATAAAACGCGGCTGCAAGAAGGTGACATCATTAATGTCGATATCACATCGATCGTAAACGGTTGGCACGGCGATCAATCCGAAACTTTTATCATCGGCGAAGTCAGTGACGAAGCCCGGGCGGTTACGCAGTGCGCTTTCGATTGTCTCTATTTGGCCATCGACGCCGTAAGACCCAACTGCACCGTCAGCGTAATCGGCGATGCCGTTGTCAACGAAGCTCATCGCCGCGGTTTTTCAGTCGTTCGCGAATACGTAGGTCAT
>JANNNN010000524.1:0-1375 GCA_031398555.1 Planctomycetia bacterium
GGTGAGCGTGAAGTTGACCGTCAGCGCAGTTCGATTGCACCGCTAAACGCCAAAGTCGCGAGTGCGCAATCCAATCTTGCTGCCGCGAATCGAAAGTTGCAGCAAGCACAAGCGGCTGATCAAAAGGACAGCAACAAAGCAAAGCAGAGCAAACCGGGCGCTCGCACTTGAGCCAACCCTGAAATTAAATTGTGTTGAGTGTCGCATAATTGTCCCAATTGTAGCTGCCAAGAGGGATAAATCTTGCGACAATGAAACTTAAAGCCCAAAGTCAAACTGTGGCTCAGCCCTAGTCTGGAGTTTTCATGCAGACCATTAGTCGCCGCCGGTTCGCATCCGCTGCCGCCATGACGCCGCTAGTCTTAGGTGCTATGCAAACGAAAATCTTGGGACTTCAAGTCCCTCAGGAGACCTTGACGCTTGATCGTCCTCAAGGCAGTTTCCGTAAAGGATCCCACGTGGGTTGAGTTGCCCAAGATGGATGGGCGATACGACGGAGATCTGCTAAATTTTGCGGCAGCGATTCGCGGTGAATGCGAATACGGCTATTCGTTGGAGCATGATTTAGTGGTGCAAACTTGTGTGTTGCAAGCGAGCGAGATGCTCTGAATGTTGGCTCAGTGGAAAGTTGCTTCCGTGCGAAAGATTCTGGTTACAGGTGCAGCAGGATTTATTGGATTTCATCTAGCCAAAGCCCTCTTGGCACGCGGCGAACAAGTCGTTGGGCTCGACAATTTGAACGACTATTATAGTGTTCAGTTGAAACGCGATCGTTTGAAGCAGCTCCTGCCTCTGGACGGTTTTCAGTTCGCCCAAGCCGATTTGGCCGATGCGGCGGCGATGAAGCAACTCTTTGCCGAACATCAATTCGAACGTGTCGCACACTTGGCCGCTCAAGCCGGTGTGCGTTATTCACTGTCCAATCCCGAGGCTTATGTACAAAGCAACTTGGTAGGCTTTTGCAATGTTCTTGAAGGTTGTCGTCATAACGGCGTCGGCCACTTGATGTACGCCAGTAGTAGCAGTGTCTATGGGACCAACAAAGTTCAACCGTTCTCAGTGCATCACAACGTGGACCACCCTGTCAGTCTCTACGCGGCCACCAAAAAAGCCAACGAACTGATGGCGCACACGTATAGCCATCTGTACAAACTACCGACAACTGGCCTGCGTTTCTTTACTGTCTATGGTCCGTGGGGACGACCTGACATGGCCATGTATCTGTTCACCAAAGCAATCACTGAAGACCGTGCGATCGACGTTTTCAATCATGGCAAGATGCGCCGCGATTTTACTTATGTCGACGACATTGTTGAAGCTCTAGTGCGACTGGTCGATGTAATTCCTGAACCCAATAACAATTGGGACAGCACGC
>JANNNN010000576.1:0-3570 GCA_031398555.1 Planctomycetia bacterium
CCCGTAACTATACGTTGCGTTATGGAACGGCTGGAATTCTCTGGAGTCTGGGGCGCGTACAAACTCCAGTATTAGCCATGATCGTACGTCGCGATGACGAGATTCGGACGTTTAAGACGCAGCCATTTTGGGAATTGATGACGAACTACCGCAAGGTGTGCTTTCGCTATACGGGTGATCGCCTCGATAAGCAAGAAGAAGCTCAAGCTTTGCTCAACCGCGTCAACAAATATCCGCTGGTTATCCAGAAGATTGAAAGAAAACCAGAAAAATCGCTCCCGCCTCAGTTGTTCGACTTGACGGAACTGCAACGCGATATGAATCGTCGCTTCGGAATTTCGGCGGCCAGCACACTGCAAAGTGCCCAATCGCTTTACGAAGCTAAACTAATTACCTATCCTCGCACCGACTCATGTTACCTAACTACGGACATGCAGAAAGAGGTCCCAGGAATTCTTCAGCAGTTGCAGTCGATCAAATCGCACGAGGTGTCCAAGCTAGATCTAAAGGCGCTCCCATTCAATGGGCGAATCGTCAATGATCAGAAGGTAAAAGACCACCATGCAATTATTCCAACGGGCGCCGTTCCGGCAGTGTTGCATCCCCAAGACCAGAAGGTCTACGAGGCGATTGTGGTCCGCTTTATTGCAGCATTCTATCCGCCTTGTTTGAAGGAAGTGACAACGGTCGATGGTGTCGCCCATGACGTTTCGTTTCGCGCGCGTGGTGTGCGAGTTGTTGAGCCCGGCTGGACCGAGCTGTTTCCTCGGAGGTCTGCGGAGCCAAAAGCGGAGGACGAACAGACCTTACCGAAATTTGCGGCGCGTGAGAGTGGACCCCACGAACCCTTTATTAAGCCGGGGCAAACGGTTCCACCCAAACACTTCAGCGAGAACACACTGCTGGGCGCGATGGACACCGCCGGTAAGCTAGTCGAGGAAGGCGAGCTGAGAGAAGCTCTCAAAGAGAAGGGCCTGGGCACTCCGGCAACTCGAGCGGCAATTATTGAAATACTATTGAAGCGTCAATACATTCTTCGGGAGAAGAATAACCTCGTCGCGACAGAACTAGGTCGATACCTCGTGGCGATTGTGCGGGATCACCACCTCAAGTCACCCGAGCTGACGGGGGAATGGGAGTCAAAACTCAATAGAATTGAAGCTGGACGAGCGGCTCCCGAACAATTCATGCAGGAGATTGCTGAATATACGCATGGACTCATTCAGTCGAGCGACAAACATGGAACCGACGAAACAAAACTTGGTGAATGCCCCCTATGCGGACAACCCATCGTTTCCGGCAAGCAGGCTGTTGGCTGTTCTGCTTGGCGAAGTGGATGCCGATTTGTACTTCAGCCGATCTACCGCAACAGTCAACTAGACACGGGTCAAATTCGCGAGTTGCTTCAGCATGGCGTACTGAGCGAGCCAATCAAGCTCAGTGACGGCCAGCAATTCATTTTGCGTTTGTTGGCCTCGGGAGAGATAGTTGAAATCTTGGTACCTCAAGGTAACGAACAGAGCGATGAAAAGTCCAGGGGCCGATCAAAGAGTATTCGTAACTCAACACGAGAGCGGCGTGCTGCGAGTGATTCGAGTCGACCAACGACAGAGAAGCAGACGACGGATCTTGGCCCTTGTCCGCTTTGCGGAGCTCAGGTTGTGGAGCAGCCAAAGTCGTTCAGTTGCAGCCACTGGCGCGAAGGTTGTAGCCTTACGATTTGGAAGTCAATTTCAGGCAAGCGGATTTCAGCCCGGATGGCGAAAGCACTTCTGCGCGACGGGAAGACGGCGACGCTGAAGGGGTTCAAATCCAAATCTGGTAAGCCCTTTAGTGCACGCCTGAAGCTGGTCGATGGAAAAGTCAGCCTAGATTTCGACAATTGACGCAGTCGCTCGCGCCTGGACAGGCTTTTTCGCGTAAAGAACTTTGCTTGAAAAGCCCTGATTTTTTCATTGCGGTCTTTGATATGCTCGATCAAGGATGAGCAGATCAAGCATAATGCAACTAGCGGACGATCTTCCAGTTCTTGATTCGGGCATCATCCGATGCGATGATCCAAATTGTCTCAGGGACGACTGACCTTGGTGAAGTACAGCCAAGAAGAAATCATTGGCGACGCAGCGAACACAAAAAAAGAAACTTATGACTACTAACAAGACTCCGACGATCCGTATGCCGAATGAAGGTCGAACTATTGCTGTCGTTGGGGATGTGTACCGCTTTATGGCGACGAGTGAAGACACGAACGGTAAATATGCCATGTGGGAAGCAATTGTGCCTCCGGGCGGGGGCCCTCCTCCGCACGTTCACAGTCGAGAGGAAGAGAGCTTTTATATCTTAGAAGGCGAAATCACATTCCAGATTGGTGCTGAACGTGTCGTCGCAACAGCAGGGATGTTTGCGAACATGCCCGTGGGAACGCCGCATTCGTTCAAGAACGAAAGCACCCATCGAGCGAAAGTAATAATCTCCATCGCACCCGCAGGCTTGGAGGAAATGTTCTTCGAGTTTGGCGTTCCGCTGTCTGAAGGCTCAACCTCTGCCTTGCCGCCGACCAAAGACGAGATCGAAAAGTTACTTAAAATTGCTCCCCGCTATGGAATCGATATCAGAGTGCCACACCATGATTGAAAACAGTCCCGCTGTCATTCGACAATACAAACAACGACCATGGCGTGCTCAGCGATTGATCTGATTTAAGGCACAGTCAACATCAGCCAAATGAAGTAGTGTATTATGAGGCGACAGTTGCGACCAGCATGATCGAATACCAATATCGAGACACTCTTGAGATAACGAGTTGTATGGAATGGGAAAGCCAGCGGCCCGAATGGGCGACCTTGTTATTCAAGATGGTCCACACTGCCACGCGCCGATTCACCCGCCCGCACCCGTTCCAACGCCAGTGCCGCATCCGCCCCTGCCGCTTGCTATCGTCAAGGGTGCTCCTACTGTCTTAATCGGTGGCAAGCCTGCTGCAAGGGTGTCCGATATAACCGCCCCTTGTTCGTTGCCGTCGTGTGTCCCGGCCGGTCCAGGAATGATCTCCCTCGGCTCCACGACGGTGCTGATATGTGGCCTACCTGCGGCAAGAATGGGTGACATGACGGCTCATGCTGCCTGCGTTGCTCCGATACCGATGCCGACAGGTAAAGTCCTTCCGCCGTGCTGTCCCAACGTCATGATTGGCGGATAACCGCGAATGCGACGCCAACACTTCGATTCGTTGAAGCCCATATGTCCGGTCTGCAGGAGTCTGACTGGCGAACTGCACCCGCTGGTGTTAGCTGAAGTCAACCAAGAAACCGACCAGGGTATTATCGAAGGGGTGCTTCATTGTAGCCACGCAAATTGTTTGCGCGAGTATCCAATCATTGATGGAATTCCACTGATCATCGCCAATATCCGCGAGTATCTATCAGCGAACGCGTTTCAAGTCTGTCAACGCGACGATTTCAGTCCTACCATCGAAAGCATGTTGGGAGATTGTTGCGGAGCTGGCTCCGGTTTCGACGTGGTGCGTCAACACTTGAGTTCATACACCTGGGACCACTAAGCGGCTCTGGA
>JANNNN010000627.1:0-9316 GCA_031398555.1 Planctomycetia bacterium
ATACATGTTACTTCTCTAGTCCGATTTATCGCGGGTTCCCAAACTTCTCCATACTGCGGAGTCTATGTCTAGCGAGTAGAAATCAGTACTTGAATCACACCTTACGGCGTGCACTCCACCGCCGTGCCCGCTGCTGCCTGGGAGCGTGCCCAGAGACAAATCATCCATGTTCATGAACGGCCAGCTACCTGGTACCGCAATGTGATCGTAAACACTGTGATCCGTAAGCGAGCTTGAAATGCCGCCCCCTGGGATCGCAATCTCCCGCGTTGTTGCAGAAGTAATGTAGTCAGCAAACTCGCGTTCCCTGCCACCTGGAAAAAACGAATTTCTCACTGTCCATGCTACGCGAAGGGGGTGTTTTCGTGCAGCATCAATCCCACTTGCAAAGATTGTCGGCTGAATTCGTGGGCTGGTTAGTCTTTCAGAGAAAAACATTGTTTGAGTCAAGCCGTCAGTAACTTGGCGAAAAGTTAGGTGTTTTTGGTGATCGTTGAGAAGTCCATCACGAGGAAAAATTGATCCACCGTCGTTAACAAGATAGTTGCAGTACAACTGATAGCCGTCGAGAGGATTGTCGTCTGGACACAAGACAACTGCTGGTGAAGCATTGCTGTCATTCGATGGATCGAGATCTGTCAGCGTTCTGAACAGCGTTTCCTGTTCTAAGAATGGAAGTAAGTTCAACACTGTAGGGAAGCGAGGAAGCTCTCTTTTCGAATCAGAATGGTGATGCGCGGCGACTCCAATTTGGCGAAGGTTGTTCATACAAATTGACTTCCTTGATTGTTGCCTTGCAGCCTGAATCGCCGGCAGTAACAGGCCCAAAATCAAAGCTAAAATCGCAAGTGAAGTGAGCAATTCAACAAGAGTTAAACCGGGGGGCCCGAGTTGTCGCCGTGTAGCCATCAAACCGGCCTTTCAATTGATGGTTTTTGCTGTTGTCGATATAAGGCAATTTGCTAAACAACCATTCGATTGATTCACGAGAGTAACCATCAGAAATCCGGAGTAGCAGTATAGTTATTCTCTGTCGACGTATAGATAAACTCTTGAGCGCCACCATATTCACCGCGTAAATCATAGCCAGGAAACCAAGTGTATTCGACATAAACTCGTTCACCGACTACACCAAGAACGCCAGTTGTGTATGCACCATAGTTTGAAGGAACTCCTGCAGGTCTCAAAAAATCGTATCCTGTTTCGCGTACCATAGTAACAGTCTGCGAAGGCGAGACGTTTGTGAATGTTGCTTTTAGCGTACCACCAGTCTCAGGTGCCCAAGCAATAATTTTTGCCGAGCCAGAAAGAACAGGCGTTACTGCTGTACCACAACCGAGTAGAAACAAACACGCGATGCAAAGTACGCTACGAGCAATCACTTTCGAGTTCATCGGATTCTCCATTTTAAACCTTTGTATCGGAATTCTACGCACTCAACTATCGTAACGTGTCTTTTGTATTTAAAGTGCTTGCGGCAGTTAATTTTTGGTTAAACCTAATTCCTTGCCCTTACTCCAACGCCATTGAGCGTTTGGCGTCGACGCATAGTAAAGTTCAGCAGTATTTACTTAAATCAAAAACGGAGCATTTCCAGATCTTATCCAATCGCCGACAGCGTTTTAGTTTCAATTGGGAGCAAGTCAAAGTCCCAGTCAGATAATTCGGCTGTCTTGTTGTCAGCGATCCGATACGCTCGAACTGCTTCAGCTTCCATGTCAATCGCAACGTGCACGGGCACTTCTGTGAAGCCAAGCTTCTTGGCAGCTTTCCATCGTGTATGACCAACAATGATGACACCCTGGGAGTCAACTACAATTGGCTGACGGATGCCATACGTCTGAATCGACTTGGCAACTGCATCTACGGCCTTGTCATTGATCCCTGGATTTTTCTCGTAAGGCTTGACGCGATCAAGCGCCCACATTTCGACCTTCATAGCTCTTACCCTTCCCAGAGTTGAAATGGAATGGAAGGGATCGGTCGATAGATTGATGGATGGGAGTTGGCCAGTTAATCAGTCCGCAGACTCAACGCGGACCTAATTTGCGTTGGCATTGCGGCGAATCAATTGCATCGCCTCAAGTTCATTGACAAGTGGACGCCAATAGTGACGATCCGCTTCGCGTTCTGCATCTTGCTCCTTTACCAACTCATTTTGCAGTGCTGAGCGACTCGCGCCCATAGCCTCTTCCAGCAGCGGTCGATCTTTTATCAACTCTTTTAGTAGCTTGGGGTATTCTGCGGCTACTCGAATTAATACCTCCGGAGTGCGAGACTCACGCAGCCAGAATCGGACCCGGTCATCGGTCGGTTCGTCCTGGTATTGATCGTAATGTGCGTCCAACAACCGCCGAATAATTGGCCAGTCCTTGTCGCGTTGTGTCTTCTTCGCCTTTACAAGATCAGCTATCCCGAGTAATTCGTAAGTAAATCCGTCAGCGTCTTCGATCGTAGTACGCCGCTCCCAAAGCAAATCGAATTCACAGCAGCCTCGCATCTTGGTCATTATGTCGAGTCGTATTCCGTCTGCGTCTGGGTGCTTGCATCGGAAGTGGATCGCATGACCTCGACTAAGATGCCGCCATTCCATCGGCGGTACCGCAATACAATCTGCTTGAAGTTCATCAAGGGCGCGGGAGAGACGATTAAAATTGCGGGTGAGATGGCAGAGGCGTTGCGAGATTGGCTGGGCAACAATTCGCCGAAAGATGGGGCTCACGCTGCGGGAGGTCATAGTGGCAATAGCGCATGTCGCTTCAATGGACTGCGCCCGTTCGGCAAGGAGACAGCGGAAGGCTATTTGGACCTCCTGCCGGGACTGAGAGGGCGGGGCGGCCTTCCGAGATCAATTGTCTTTTGGAAGCATCGAATTGAAGAGACCTCCATCACTGCGATGCGATTAGGCGTCCTTCACGGCCCGAGTGGCACTGGCAAGACGTCATTCATCAATGCTGGGCTCATTCCTCACCTAGGCCCGACGGTCACGTCTGTCAAGATTACGGCCACGCCAAAACAAAGCGAAGCGGCGCTCCGAAGGGAATTAGCTCGACAGTATCCTCAGGTGTCAGAGCTTCCCACTTTGACTGAAGCTTTCATCTACCTGCGGGATGGAACGGCATTACCTCAAGGTCACAAGGTCGTTGTTATTATCGATCAGTTCGAGCAATGGTTGCATGCCAATGGACGCTTAGGTGACTCGGAGATGGAGATGTCGCTGCGTCAATGTGACGGAAGCCGGCTAACTTGCATCCTCTCGGTCCGGAGCGATTTTTGGAATAGCTTGATCTCGTTCATGCAGCGTCTTGAACGACGGACGTGACAGCCTGTTCCGTAGCATCAAACTCGATCGGTTCGGAACCTACAACAACGCCACCTATCCCAAATGTCGGGTCGAGCCCGATCGTCAGTAGTTGACGCGTTTCGAGTTGTTCAAGTTTGAGTCGTCGGCAGGTGTGCTGGGTCACAATCAAACATTCCTTTATCTTCTCAGTCGTAATCAACTATTATAGTCCACGAATGCAATTCAGTGGAATTAGCTGCTCGAAGCTGAAATCCATACTTCGGCTCCACTATTACGCATTCTGACAATGCCAACGCGTCCGAGCGAAACCACTGCGGTTTCAGCGCAATAGCCCCGGTCCGCTTTTATGCTTCCGCATCTCTGAACTGCGATCGGTTGGACAGCCGAAGCAGAGCGGGGTTTTGCTGAAATGTTTGAGGTGAGGTAGACCTTCGTTGCGGAGCAGAATCGCCACACCGGAACAATCCAAAATCAGCGTTCGCAACAAAGGAGGGCGTGTGAACGCAATTGACTGACCCATAATTGTTTCGTTCCGAAAGATCGAAAGCTGTTTCAAGTTACTTTTCGGCGCACCGGTCACCCCAACCGGAGTTGTGTATAGCACCCGCGTGCCCACATGGTGCGAGTTCGCGGGTTCAAGCAGCGTACCAAAGTCAATATGCAAATCGTCTAGTGGCGGGCACAGTTAAACATCACCCGTATTCCCATCGATGTTGACAAACGTCTGCGCCGTGAGTTCTGGAAACATTGCTGCAGCTTTCATACAAGTTTTGGTCGACAAAATCCAAATCTGCAGTGCTGTCAGCTAAGATAGTAGCTCGGATCAATATGCCAAGTTGCTATACTGTTGCGTTATCGCGGTCCGCTAGGTTGTCACAACCTAGTTTACTTCCGCAAATTCTAGTGACCTGAATCGCCGTGAGAACGTTTTGCGGAGTTACAGCACTCCTTTGCTGGCGAGTATTCACCTTGGTCCAAGCTACCTTTTCTTGGGAGGCATTTAAATGCGAACGGCGATTTTACTTGTGCTGTTGTTTTTAGCTATTGCTCAGAAGTCGCAAGCGCAAGCAGTTAATTTGCAGGATGTATTGCGAAGTGGTCAAATAGCGGGTCACTACATTGCTGCACACTTCGCGACCGGTTACTGGAATAAAAAGGGTGATAAACCACTCTGTCCAGTATTGGGTGAGGTAGAGCAGACAAAAGTGGCGATCTATGTCAAGGAAGCTAACACGGGAACCATTGCCATAGCAGTTGAGTTGGATCGCATGATTCGGAAGTTTCCGCAACTTAGTCGCTCGTTTCTTATCGTGAGTGAAGAGAGCCGTTCCGAATCGATGACGGACGATGAATTGGCGACAAAGCTAAAAGAGCTTAAGGAATTGGGGGAGCTACACGGAATTGAAAAGCTCTCACTGGCGTATTTGCAATATTCCACCGTACTTTCACGCTGGAAGAACTCGCTCGGTTTTTTTGGTTCGGCAGATGTGGTTGTCGCCGTTATTGAGCCGGGTATATCTCGCGCCGACCCAAGTAAAATAAACGAAAGAAGGTTGCCTGTACGCACCGTCAAGCCCTTTTGCAGGTTTGTTGAACGAATTCACTCGAAAGATATCGATCAACGGACCGCCGAGATGTTAATCGCGAAAGCACTAGCATCACTGTCTGATTAAATTTCAAGTGACCATCGATCAGCCGCCACTTCCGCTACCATAACGTTGGTCGTGCTTAATGCACCAGCGCATTAAGTCAAGGCTGCCGTTTTTAAAAGAAAGTTGTCATCCCTTATTGCTTCCTGTGCACCGGCGTACCCAACCGGTGCGAGTTAGGGTCAGTGTGAAACTGTCACAGGATGGTTCGTCCTTACGCACGGACGCTCTCGTCCACAGCCCGTCTATAGCCATCGCGGTTCCATCAGTCGACGGCGTGTCTTTGGGCGCCATTTGCGGTCCGGGGATATATACGCCGCGAGTTTGGACGGAACGGCCTACAGCGGCGGACGCCCTTCGATGGTGAACGGACTGCAGATGCTCGGCGGCCACATGATGGAAGTGGTATAGTGCAACCACTAGCTGACTGTTCCCAGAAAGGAATTTGAATGAGACTTACCGCTCGCTTTGTGATACCTCCAGACACCTATTCCAATGCGATACCCATGGAAACTGTGTCATATAGTGTTTATCGCCCGAAGGAGCCAGATAGCAGCGTGGGCATCTTCACCTACATTGGAAAACCCACGTCGCTGGACGGTGAGCTTACCATTTCGGATTTGGCTCCTGGTCAAATAACCATTACCCTCACCACACAAAGCAAGAAAAAAATTGAGTACGGAGAAACCGATCCTGGATCTTTTCGGGACCGCAAGATTATCGAGTTGATATCGAAAGACGCGATGGAACTGGCCTTCACCTATCAGGAGTTTAGCAGCCAACCATTCAAAGGAGACAACGACGTACGGCTGTTTGTTCTCGACTCCCCCGAAAAGCCGGTCGATGGTCGGGAATACACGGTCAGATTCGCGGACCAGCACTTCGGCACTTTTGAGGTTGCCAACGGTATTATACGTGAAGGACGGATCGAGATATCCGATCTAATATCCACCGACAATCTTAAGTTTCCCGAGCGTTATTCGTTGGAAGTGAGCAAGCGAAGGATTGGACTCTTCGCTTTGTCTAACGTTCAGGAGTCGCAGGAATTTCACTTTATGACGGCCCCGGACGTTGGTGATAAGGCACCCAAGCTAAACGTTCTGAAGCCAGCAACTGGAGAAATAGTCGCAATTGATTTTTTAGGGAAACTGACTTTTCTCGAGTTCTGGGCCACATGGTGTGGTCCCTGCCAGGAGCCGATTGAAAAGCTTAATCAGCTATGCGGCGAAAGCGATTGGGGCCAAGGCGTTCAAGTCGTTGCTGTGAGTATTGACGAACAAGCTGAGAAAGTTGGACTTCATATCAGCAGCCGCAACTGGACAGAAGTTCCGGTCTACCTGGACCAACCGCTTAAAGACCCGCGGATGAAATCTTCGTTTTCGTACATTGCCGCAGCCGATTATCTGGTGAGCGGGGTTCCGACAGCATTTCTGATTGATGAGACCGGCACTATCATCTACCGAGGCCACCCGAACGACATTAAATTAGCGGAAGAAGCGGAGAAGTACCTTAATCGTGGTAGGTCAGCTGCGCCATCGGATAGATAGCGTATGGACCTTTGCATCGAAGTTAGGACCTGTCGGCTCGGAAGTTCGTAAGGTGGGCGTGTCCTGGGTCTTAAACTCGAATACGAAATGACGCTTCGTCATGAGCAGCTGGCTGATATTTCTTACCACCGCGTTCGCAACTGTTTCGACATGAAACCGGTTGGCCCTTGCGCACCGAACTGGAACGCTGTCGCAGAGTGTTGGCTTCGGAAGTCGATGCTACTGCCGTCACCAAGTATCCCGGATTTTTGCAGTCAGTTTGTTCTGAGTTGTTACTGCTCCGCCTTTAGCCTTCTGGTTCACCTAACGTGCGCTATCTTGAACTTCGAATTTGCTCAAGTTGGCATCGGCAGGCTCCCTCGAATCGGTCGATAACTGCTCCGTCCAGTACGCGATTCTTGTCTTGCCAGGCTGCGGTGAACGTGCTTCCACAACGGAGGTTAGTTCTACCGCGTTTTGTTGCAGAAGAAGCCTATCGCCCCGCCAGCCCAAAACTTTCCAACCCTGATCGATCAGCAACTTGCGAACCGCCGCCTTGGTTTCTTCGACGCCAACGCTCGTTTCATACGACGCGATATTATGGGTCAAATTTACAAATCTCGCCCCCGGCGGTACCGGCAGTTTGCTCACGTTGACGTTGCTATTATTTCTCAGTCGCACCACGACTCTTCCCGGCTCGTCGTGTAATTGCACGGTGACATAAACGTGAAATCCGGAGCGGACGAACTGACCCTCGGCGTATCCCTCGGAGATATCAGATTCGGGCAACTCCTTCCACTGCCGCTCCAGCAAGTTGCGGCGCTGAAACTCATACTCGTTTCTCACATGAAACGCCTTGAGTCGAGCTTCATACTCCAAGCAAGCAACAGTTCTCGTCGTAATCTCCCCAGCGAGGGGCAGGAGTGGAAATTTCGAGAGATCGATCGCCGCTGTAGCTTCGGCCGTGGTCGCCGGCCTACGCAGATCTTCATCCAGTGGTTCCGCCGCCTCGGCGGCTGTCTCTTGCGATGCCGAATTTGGCAACGCTTCGACGGCGGACTCCCTTGGCTCTACGTCCGCCTGCTGATTCGCATCTGGACCGCACCCCGAGAAGCAGCCAATAATTGACAAGCCTAGTACCAACCCGCTGAATGACTCTGATCGCATCAAGCAATTTCCCTGAAAAGTAAGGCACTGCACCGGAGGGGCTGTTCTACCGATTATTCGCCGCCAATAACTTGAACAACCTGCACGCACGCTCGATTGTATCAAGTCACCCACAAACCCGTGACAAGCAGGCTGGCGAATACGATGGGGCAGACTTAAGACTCAACCCGACGCTACGAATTGCATAATGAGGGCTTGGCATGTGTTGCCATGTTCTAAGGCGTTGACGGTCGGTTCGGAATGGGTTACTTCGCAAGGGATGGCACGAGCCGCTTAGTGGTCGGGTTGAAATGTGCAGTGTTGGTCGTGTCGGGAGTGTGCCGGCCAGATGCACCCGACAGTGACGTGTGATAGCTGCGTTTTCTGCGCCCATCCTCGCCGAGATCTAGAAGGGGATTTACCTGGCACACGTCGAGGTATGTTCGGTTGGGCAAGGCATCGAGGCGGATGTCTGTCTCGAACTTGGCTGAATCGTAAGATATATTTAAACAAGCCGTGCCTTGCCTACGCCATCCATTTTTCTTTTGGGACATTCGGTTCCGAAAGATGGCAGGGTCGGCAAGACTTGTTTAGCCAATGGTATCCAGCCTCATTCGACGTCGATGGCGTTAACTATGCGACCGCAGAGCACTGGATGATGGCGGCGAAGGCGAGGCTATTCAAAGACCCCGAGGAGCTTGAACAGATTTTGGTTGCGCCGACTCCTGCAAACGCGAAAGCACTTGATAGGCAAGTAAAGAACTTCGATAACGCTATCTGGAAAGCGAATGCTCGAAGACTCGTTACTGAAGACAATGTTTCTAAGTTCACGCAGAGCAAAGACCTTGGAGAGTTCTTGCTTGCCACTGGCAACGCTGTTCTCGTTGAAGCTGCACTCTGGTTTCGTGACGCGCACCGGTTGCGCGTGCTATTCCCCGAAGTTGATTTCCAGTCAGCCTTTCCGGAATTGTAAGTCGCTCCGGTGTGCCCACCGGTGCGGGTTAAGGCATGTGGGGGGATTCCCGCGGGCGATCAAACAGCGCTTGAAGAATCGCATCCGCGGATCACTGGGCGCAGCCGACGAATCTCGATGGGGCAACGCTTGGGGGATTTGCGAAAGCAGCGCATTTAAGTAACGCAGAAGAATTTCAAAGCGAATGCGAACACTGTCCGACGCCTTTTCAATTCCCGGAGGTCCGCCGTCGTACATTGATGACTCGGTAACCATGATTGGCGTGACAAGGATTATGTAAGCATGTCCCGACGATGTCGTGAGCGAAGCGCGACAATCTTAGGAATCGTTCAATGGCAAACGTAAGTCAGTCGTCGTCATGTTCTTGGCAGCGGACGTGACGTGGGTTTGTTAGCAGCAGGCCCGACAAACTGAGAAAAGGACTAATCGCAATTGCATCGCATGACCTCTCTTGCCGAACGACAAAGCTCACCTGCACCGCACCGGCCGCTCAAGTGGCTATAGAGTCCTAAGTTTACCAGTCCTTCTACGATAACGACCCATAAAGTGATCGACGCAGGATCCAGTCATGCAGAGTACTTGCAGCTGTCGCCGGACGTTGATTTGTTACTCGCGAACAACTTCATTGAAAATATTCGATTTGCCCGATGCAACCGTCGCTTTTTATTATTATGCACGGCAAATGCGATCGGGAGTATTTGCGTCTTCAGTTCGATTT
>JANNNN010000629.1:0-5130 GCA_031398555.1 Planctomycetia bacterium
CTTGAGCGAACAGCCTAGCAGCCGTCGCACTGCCAGCACCGGCGACTCTAAGCCAGCATCGAACTCAAAGCGATACTGTGCATCGACCAGCGGCCCTAAGTCATCGTCGCACTCCACAACACTTTGCGAGAACCCCACCACCTGAAGGCTCGCAACTTCAAGTCCTGTTTCATTCAGCGCCCGCAGAGTTGCCCCTACCCAAAAGTTTGGCCCGTCTTCACTCAGTTCGGGTACACGCATAGATCGCTGCGACAAGAGTTTCTCGCATGAAACTGGCACCACACCTGTGCTTAGCAGTTTGCAACGCTTGAGATTTCTGCCGAGTTCCGCAAGGTAGCAATCTGTAAATGTTCCACCGACATCAATCCAAGCTTGGTACACAAAATTCTCCGCAGATATGTTGGCAGTTGCACAACGACGCGCTCCCTAAACTACTGCTTTTCGCGACTGAGAAATCGAAGTTAGAGGATAGGAGGTGAAATTAATTTGACTTTACGAAAACCCTTAGCTTTTGGCACCCGAAAGTAGTATGAACGCGGCATTTGCCAGTCTATTCTGTGCATAACACCCTATCGCTTGCAAAAACTCGTTTCACTTTCCGTGAAGCATTTGATTTAAGGCCGCTGCGAATTCACTCAATTCGCTGGATGCGTATGTTGCGAGTGCTGCCAAGGACTGTGCGGCTGATGACCAAGCGATATCCGCTCCGAGCGGCAAGTCCTCAAGAGCAAATGCACGGGCCGATGGAATACCAAAAAAGAAACTGCGACCATCGACATGGATCTTGCGATCCTCCTTCATCCCTGGTGTAACTACTCGTAAGGATTTGTCAGCGACTTCGGTCCGTCCATTCTGATCGACTGAAAGTAACCAGATTACCAGTGCCAGTTTACCCGTTTTCGAATCGATCCAAACGAGATGTCGCGTGTCGAAGTCTTTGTGCTGGCCGTCGCGGAACATAACAGCGGATGCGTCGAAAATCACGAGCGTCGTAGTTCGCACGACCAACTTGAGGTTGGCAATTTGCTTTTCATTTTCGCTGAGCATTTGACGACTGTAGAAGTCCAGATTTGCGCCCAATCGGGCGACAGAGTCCGACGAAATCGTAGTGAGGTTTTGGTTGATCGTCGTGCTATAGGCTACACCGACTTCTTCAAGACGATAGGATTCAGTACCATCGCTGGCTAGCTCGCGCTTGACAGTCGCGAGCATCGTCAGCGTTAACTTTGAGACTGCGGTGCGGACGGATTCGCTGAGTTTGGTGATGTCACCACTGGCAATCCTAGGCGTAGCGAGCAAAATGACTCGATTCCAATTGGCTGCTTCTTCATTGCCGACGATCGTGCCAGCAGCAACGATTGGAAGGGTCTTTTCCTGGGCGCCGACAATTGCTGAGCAATGGAGGATTAGTATAGTGAGCCACGTGAACGACTTACGGCGGAAGTCCATAGATACTCGAACTTTGTAGTGACAATCGGTACACTTCGTGGCGGATGCTGCTTGCATCCGAACTGACGCTGGCATTGTCAGCCACGCATAGGAATTGACGCTCGCAGCATCAGCCACGGGCACGCGGGTGTACAAAATTTTAAGGCCATTCATGACAGACGCAAGTCAAGTAAACGATCCATTGATCGCCGTTCGCAATGCGAGCAAAGTCTATCGCGATGGGCAGGTGCGAGCGCTTGACGGCGTTTCGCTAATGTTCGGAGCAGGCGAGTTTCTGGCGATCATGGGCCCGAGCGGCTGCGGCAAGTCGACGTTGTTGAACATGATCGGCGCCCTGGATCGGCCAACTGAAGGCGACGTACTCTTTCGTGGTCAACCACTTTCGAAGATGCCCAACCTCGATCGACTGCGAGCTCGTGAGATTGGATTTGTCTTTCAGTCGTTTTACCTGCTGCCAAACTTAACGGCCGAAGAGAACGTGCAGTTGCCCATGTTCGAAGGCAAGTTGAAACCCAGTGAGCGAGTTTCAAAAGCGAGACAATTGCTGGCACAAGTTGGACTGGCGAACCGAGCGGGCCACTTGCCCGAGCAGCTTTCCAATGGCCAGAAGCAACGTGTAGCGATCGCCAGGGCGCTCGCCAACGATCCGGCCGTCGTGTTGGCAGATGAACCGACCGGTGCACTGGATAGTAAAAATGGAGCGGAGGTAATGCAGTTGCTTGCGGAATTGAATAGTGAGCAAGGCACAACATTGGTCGTGGTAACGCACGATCAAAGCGTCGCAAATCAGGCAAGGAGAATCGTACGCATGATCGACGGCCGCGTAATCGATCCTATTCACGGTTAGATTATCTTGACCACGAAATACACGAGATGAATTACCTTCTCTGATTTTCCCTGATAAAGATCTGGGAGCGTGCTGTAATTTGCAGGTCGGACTGCAAGCTAGGAGGCTCGTGATTTATTCTTACCTGCCCGCATTTTCGTGTGCTTCGTGGTTCTTTAATTGGGGTGAAGCTGCCTATTAAAAATGCGTTGAACTGGAAATCAGTCGGTCAACTGAATAGTTCATTTACTTTGATCACTAAACCGGGTAAGTGCGGTTCGGCGGTCAGCTGTTGATTGATATTCACTAGCTCAGGTTCCATACCGTTTTGATAGATCGTCACGGTTTTGAAGTGTGGGTCGACGATCCATACCAACTCGACACTGGAGTTCAAATAGAGACTGATCTTTTCAGCAATTTCTTCTAGCTTGTCCGAGGGAGATAGGACTTCGACGGCAAGAGCAGGGGCACCGTCAATCATCGTTGTTGCCTTCGACTGACGCGCTACCGTTTCGGCAGAAAAGTAGGCGACGTCGATTCCGACCGTTGAGTCCGGGTTGCGTTGCAAGATACAGCCGACTTCGCCCGAATATACTTTTCCGTGGGGAACTGGTTGTTGGTGAAGCCAATGGTTGAGAAAGTAGTCAAGTTTAGCTTCTGATGCTGCATGAAATCTATTTCGCTTTGTCATCGGGCGTTCTCTAACCTCCCCACGAATAAGCTCACGATCCATGTCGTCCGGCAGTGCCAGGAATTCCCCGATCGTTATCAGCTTTGGAAGTTCAGCGGTACTCATTATTCAAATCTCTTGTCCAAAATTCGAAGCGAGTGAGTGTTTATAAATTAGCAAACGGCCAACTGAATTCTAACTGCGTCTGGCAAGTGTTGCCACGAATGCTGGGGGCCAACGCGGAGGGAAAATCACTACCGCTGCAAAGAAAAGACCACCAGCCGGTAAAAACCGAGTACGGATGAGAGGACTTGAACCTCCAAGGGATTGCTCCCACTAGGACCTGAACCTAGCGCGTCTGCCATTCCGCCACATCCGCATGTGCGAGAGCCAATTGTTGAATTTACTGGCCATGTGTCAATAGGTCATTCTAAACCAACGCGTCATCGGCATGGCCGCCTCTGCAAACCTAGCGAAAAATCGGCTTCGTCCTGGAATTGCGTGCGCCGGTATTAAGTTGGCCGGCTTTGGGTGGGTCGCTCCTGCCGGGGTCTGCCGGGGGCGACCAGATTCACCTCAGCAGCGAATGGTCACACTCGGCAAGAGCGACCCACCAAAAAACGAACCTACAACCACTAGTTGGCGCACGCTTTTTCGGACGATGCAAAAATTCTGCAACAAAATCGAACAACCAGCAACTTTCCGATAGCGGTTGAATTGGTTCGCGTTTTGCAGGTTATATAAAGTCGCTGTGTTTCAGACTTGAAATCGGCCCAGGAAATGGGGCATATTGATTTCAAGTGATTGATCTTTCGCGTTGGAGATGCTTGTGATGAACAAAAGATTCAAAGTTCTAGGTGGTGCTGCTGCCGTTTTGGCAGCGGGAATAGGTGCTAGCCTTCTCGTTCCAGGGACTCACTCGGGACCGAGTCAGCTTTATGCCCAACAGGCGCGGGTGGCTCAGGAGGCTCGTGAAGATCTTCTGATCGGTGCAGAGAAATTGTCCGTCGCATTCCGGGCGGCCGCGAAAGCGCTTCGTCCTTCCGTGGTAACGATCACCGCGAAAGCTGGTCAACCAGTCCTGTCTCGGACCATGCGAGGAGGCCGTAGCCAAGGGTTTACCGAAGAACTTCGAGGCCTAATCCCGGATGAACTCCTGCGGCAGTTTGGAGGGTCCGAATTGGGCGGTGATGACCAACTGATAATTCCCGACGACAGTGAGCCAAACACGAAACGAGGAAAAACGCGAGCGCAAAAAATCGGTGTCGGATCCGGCGTGATCGTGTCGAAAGATGGATATTTGCTGACCAACAACCATGTGGTCGCAAAAGCCGACGAATTGGAAGTCCATTTGAGCGACAACCGTACCTTGAGTGCGAAAGTAATTGGCACGGACCCGAAGAGCGATATTGCAGTGCTGAAAATTGACGCTCAAGGACTGGTACCTGCCGTTTTAGGCGATTCGTCAGCGATGGATGTCGGCGATTGGGTACTTGCTATCGGCAGCCCTTTTGAACTCGACCAAACCGTGACGGCGGGGATTATCAGCGCGGTCAATCGGTCGACTCAAAATGACATTCTTCCCTATGAAGACTTCTTGCAAACCGATGCTGCGATCAATCCTGGCAACAGCGGAGGACCGCTTGTCAATCTCCGCGGTGAAGTGATTGGTATCAACACAGCCATCAACACCACTACGGGTTCGAATGCTGGAGTCGGTTTTGCCATTCCGAGCAACCTTGCGAGTCACATCATGCAAGACCTTCGAGAAGGCGGTTCGGTGCGTCGCAAACATTGAGGACGCCATTGTCGGC
Source organism: Planctomycetia bacterium (assembly GCA_031398555.1). Lineage (GTDB taxonomy): Bacteria > Planctomycetota > Planctomycetia > Pirellulales > Pirellulaceae > Aureliella. Next base: position 4,760 of record JANNNN010000629.1, read on the forward strand.
ATCCCCGCTGACAAGGTCATCCGTGCTAACTTCGGTCGCGACGTAGTGCTCGATCTCACCACTCCTGATTCTGAGTACGAGCACAACCTTTTCCCGCTGAATCAGGTATTCGAACACTCGGACTGGCAGTTCGGCTGGCGTGGATACTGGAAGGAACGTAACCAGGACCACTTCGACCTGGAGAAAAGCTTCTTTCAACGCGGTGTCGTCGAAAACATCCAGCGATACAAAGTTCCAATCATCTGCTTGGACAAAAAGAACAGTCGCGAAGCCATCTGCCTTGTTTTTGAGAAAGTAAACGTAGGAGGCAAGAAGCTCGACCCGTTCGAGCTCGTGACCGCGATCTACGCAGCCTCCACTTTTGATCTACG
>JANNNN010000583.1:0-7387 GCA_031398555.1 Planctomycetia bacterium
CTCGTTCCGAACGTCACCATGCCGAGCACCAAAGCAATGCCGCCGTGGACACCAAAAGCAGCAGCAAGCGCGATCGGCCGAGTAATGCGAGGCCAAATAAGTGCGCAGTAAAAGGTCTCCCAGAAAATCGTGACGGCTGTGAGCGATGCAATGATGAATCGATACTTCCCAAGCCATGTCAAGTCCATCGATTGGTATTCGTAATTCACGAGCGCGTACCACATCGCTGATCCTTCAAACCACATGTCGCCACGCATCTTGCTGAGGCCACCGAATATGTAAATGACGCATAAATGCAACTGAATTAATCGAGTGGCGATGTTATTCCAAACGCTCGGTTGTATTCTCGCCCCCGCCCAGACTCTTTGAGGCATCATGGCATCGATACTAAAGACACTGCCGCAAGGAGCAATCATCAAGTACATGCAGAGCATCACCACGACTTGATCGAGTCCGAACAAGGCTCCGGTCATTCGGTGACACGTCATGAGCGTAAACCACCAAGCGAGAGGCGTTACAAAGCGAGTTGCGAATCCGAGCATCATCGCAGCACTAAAGATGATCGCCAGCCACTCGTGCAAGCCGAGTAGCCAAGGTGAATTTACATACCACAACCAACTCCAAGCCCACTCCATGCCGCTGTCGACGGCATGTAGTTTTCGAATGGCTGCGTTGTCAATCCAAGCCGTACTTCCCATGAAGTCGGTCACAAACATTGCCCAAATTGCATGGACGTAAATGAGCATCGCGCCGCAGGCGATTCGCATTACGGCGAGAGTGTGAGGTAATCGAGGTGCGAACCAAAATTGATCCCAGGTTCGAGCGATATCACGAAACCAATTGCTGACAATGTTTGATGAGCTGGGTTTCATCTCTGTCCCTGTCCGACATTACCTACTTGCGGCGTCAATATCGACTTGCCGGCTTGACTGCTATCGCCAGGAATCGCTTCTGGAACAGGAGGACCAATCGGGGTACCACTCGGCGAACCCTCCCGGGCTGCGGGTATCGCGTCTGGTAGCACCACGTACAGTCGTTCATCATTGAGTGGAAGTTTATCGCGAAACACTTCAACGTCGCTTGGCAAGCGATGCTCCATACGAAATATCTCGGCGGTGTCGACGCCATAGCGATGTTTCAAGTGTTTAATCATCGAGTCTCGCACCATTTCAAAGCGAGCCCGTTCCGCTTGCCAAACGATCACCACATCCTTGGGTGTATTTGCAAGATCGTGTTCATTGATTGGCTCGACATGCAATTGATGCAAGAACTCGGCAAGCATGAAATGGCGATGGTATAGCAATCGCGGCCATTGGGCATGCCGATCTGGCAATCGCAATCGACTCTGCTCCCCATTAGCGGATTTAAGGTTGCACTCCAATAAATGGCTTGGAGCAGGGTTCGGCGCGAAGAAGAAATAGCCGTGATTTAAGTAAGCAAATTCGGCGTAGGGCGCCAGGCTTTTGCGAATCGGCAGCGCTGCGGGTGAGGCTCCATTGCCGCCTCGAGTGAACAATGCGAACGGCTCAGCGACAACGGCGAGCAGATGCAGAACAACTAAAAGTGTGATAACGAGCTTCCACTTTCCGTTCAGAGAAACGCTGCGGAGTGAGGGTTCAATGGATTCGTTGACGCGTTTGGCCATTATGTTCTACGGACGATTGAGTATATATCATGTAGACACGAAGGCGCTGGAGAGCTTCCCGCTTAGGAATCAATTTGCAAACGGCAATTTACAGGTGACTTATCAGCCCTCGGCGTTAGCCTCCGGATTTTCACATAACCGGAGGCTTACGAGAGCGTCCCGCTTACGATAATGGTCGTTACGTTAGTTTAGACTTATCAGCCGGAAGGCGTTAGCCTCCGGTTACATCTCCAACCGGAGGCTAACGCCTTCCGGCTGATAAGTCGCTTGAAAAATCGCGTTTTCCCGGGGTTTTTAAGCGGGACGCTCTCTTACCCCTTCCGGCTAATATGACTAAACCACTGTTAAAATTTTTCCGCTTCAATTCCCTATGCGGACGCTCTCCGATACGTTCCGACTGACAAGACGTGACCACTAGCTGTGATAGCGACTATGGTAAACGAAAAACCCTCGCTGATGAAGAACCAGCGAGGGCTTAGTGAGTTTTTGATTGCGAAGCGCGTCGATGTAGCATCGCTAACTTGGCGGAGCAAAAGGCGACACTGCCTAGTTGGCTGCCAAACGGTTCGTGTCGTCGAAGTCGAAGCTCAACTCTAACTTGTCGCCAGCGATCAAGCGGATGGATTGAGTCTTGACTTGCTCTCCAACTTTAACTTGGATCACATAGTCATCCCAAACGTCGCCAGCTTTCAATTGACTGGTCTTGAACACGCGTGTGGCGCCTTTGACTTGAGTCTGATTGCCAGCGAGGGTGACTTCAGCGTTTTCAGGAACGTTCAGAACAACGGCTGTGTCCACTTTAGCGTCAGCCTTTGGAGCTGATGCCATTGCGAAGCGAACGTTCTCTTGTGCTCCAGCAGTTACGATAACACTTTGTGTGTCGGTAACAATGTTGCCATTGTCAATCATCTCGGCGCGAATCTCAAAGCGATATGACCTGCCAGATTCGAGACCACGACTTACAAACTGGCGAACTTCACCAGTGCTAGTTGTCAATCGATCGTTTACATAAACTTTGGCTGACTCAGGAACGCTAACGTTGAGTTTGACAGAGTCGTCTGATCGGCTGTTGGATACCAAAGCTGATGTAAGACCTGGCGAAGCAGTCGAAGTCCCGTAGTAGGGAGCTGCGTTACCGTAGCCCATGGTCGAACCAACACTACCGTAACCCATCGCCGAACCGGTGCTGCCGTAGCTGGCGGTTCCAGTACTGCCGTAGCTAACGCCGCCGCTGCTTCCACCGCCAATGGTGCTGTAGCCGCTATAGTAGCTACCTGAAGAGCCTCCCGAAATTGAACCACCGGAAGAGCCGTAGCCAACGTATCCACCACTGCTACCGTAGGCAGCATGACGGGCATGTTTGGCGGCCATGTGCGCATGAACACGAGTGTGAAGTCGGCTAAGGAGGCCGGGGCGACCGGAGCTACCGCCGGCAGCTACACCACCGCTTGAACCCCCACCGCTCGAGCCATAGGCAGCGACGTAGCCGCCGCCACTGCTGCCGTAGCCGCTATAGCTTGCGCCCCCTGAGCTGCCGTAACCAACTCCGGCGTAGCCGCCCGAGCTTCCATAACCAGCTCCGCCGCTGCTTCCGTAGCCAGCACCACCGCTGCTACCATAGCCGGCGCCCGCGGAACCGCCGCCAAACAAACCATGGCTGCCGAATCCAGCGTTAGCTGAGTTACTTACAATCGCGCCGAGTAGAACCGCGATTGCAAGTCGAATCATTGTGTACTTCATGTCACTTCTCCACACGACCGATGTTGACTTCATAAAATCTGCCTAACCAGCAGATCCGTTAAACTTCACCCTCTAGCATACCCGCCATGGGGTTCGGTTCAAGCAGTCTAGGTAGAATTTACCTTTTGCGTAGATCGGGTACCGCAAGGGAAATGTAGCTCTAGCTGCACGCGCGGAGAGCCTCAAATGATTTTGTTTTTACTGATTTTCAGCTGTGCGACACTTAGGCAAACAGGATGGTTTGATTAATCCGCCACTTTCAAATTAATTTTGTCGAACGAGGCAGTTCCAGTTGCTCCGAAAAGCCCAATGGAAATGATTGCCTCACGAGCCTTACTGGGAACGCGAATGACTTTTTCGTGCTGCTTCCAGGGCTGAGTGCCGCGAAAAGGGCCGATCCATTGAGTCTCGAGCAAATTTCGTTGATCATCAAAAAATCGCACCGTTACTGCTGGCAACTCGTTTGGGTCCAAGCCCGCTTTGACTTCAGCCGTCTTTACAGAAGCAGAAACGCTAACACGAGGCACTTTGCGACCGTCCAGTGCAACCCCCTGTAGCAAGTTAGTGGGACGTCCTTTGTGGTCATTTTCAAAGGAAACATAGTGCTTTTCATTCAGCCCGTTTTCATCGGTCTCCCAGGTCAATCCACGCTGATAGTACCAGCCGGGCATGTGCCCGTTTTCCAGTGGCAACTCTTCAAAATTACCGTTCACAAGTTGAGGTTTACTCGGATCAGCTTTGACTTTGCGATTGTCCTCAGCTTCGCCGGTCATCGGGACGAAAAGCGTTGGCCGCAAAGCTTCTTTTTCTAGCTTGCCATCGCGTTTTCGCATCAAATAAAGCATCTGTTGATAGCGTTCGCCCACAGGGATCACGATTAAACCGTCCGGAGCCAACTGATCGATGAGCGGTTGGGGCACATCCTCTGGACTGCAGGTGACAATTACGCGATCAAAGGGGGCATGCTCGGGCCAGCCCAAAAAACCATCGCCGACTTTGGTAAAGACGTTTTTATAGCCAAGCGAAGTGAGAACTTTTTTAGCATGGTTCCCCAACTCAGGGACAATTTCGATTGAGTAAACCTCTTTAACAAGCGGACTGAGCACGGCCGCCTGATAGCCGCTGCCGGTTCCGATTTCCAGGACTTTGTGTTCAGGTTTTACTTTCAGTTCCTGTGTCATGATCGCAACAATGTAGGGGCTGCTGATCGTTTGCGAAGAACCGATCGGTAACGCGCGATCGAAGTAGGCTTCGGCACGCTGGTTCTGAGCCACAAATTCGTGGCGCGGCGTGTTGCGAATTGCGTTCAAAACTGCGGCATCCGTCACCCCACCTGGAATTAAGATTTCGGTGATGAGTTGCTCGCGAGCCGCTTCGAAGCCGTTGAACGGCGGCAAACCCACCTGCGCAAGACCGAGATTTGTCAAAATGATCCCCAGGGCGATTGAATTCGTGATGACCGCGACAGTCTGACGTACCATGCGAGTGTACCTAAATAGTTCCAGAGGATCTTTTGGTGAACTCCATTCTAGCATCAATTCTCTGTATGCGTCATTTCCAGCATTGCAGCGCATAACCGTTAAATCTGGCATTTCGGTAGCCCTAAGCAGATTCATTCCTGCAAAGCGAGACTTGCGTAATATCGCTCGCCCGCGAATTGCCGAAACCTGGAGTTGGGCAAGGATTGTCCACTCGAACGTACGTTTACTCTATGCGGATGGATTCGCGATGCGCACATTCAATTTACTCTGTGTCTGCATTTGTTTCGTTGGCCCGCTGTCACAAGCAGCCGAACGTCCGACCTTGATCAAAACCAACGATCCGCGGCCCGATATTCTCCCGAGACCGTTCTACGACAATCACGTCGAATACCGAGCCCGTTATAATCGCCCTCGATTCATTGGCGGCTTGCTGGCCTATGAAGTGTCACGCACCAGCCAAGAAGCCATGGTCTGGAAAGAAAACTACTGCGCTGGCAATTACGACCAGCACCACACGCCGCCGGTTTATAAGTCGTACTACTATCCAAAGCCTTGGGAAGTGCTAACGGTTGGAGCACGTCCCAATTTTGCTTCGTCGAAACCCGCAATGCAACGAGTTCCTGGGCCAACGACAAGCGAAGAAATCGACGAGGCCGAAGACATTGCAAAGGAAGCATCCAGCAAGTCAGAAGCGGATGTAAAGTCTTCGGAGAGAGCCGATGAAGCTGGACAAAGTGATGTCAAAGGTGGAATCAACTTGAAAGGCGAAGTAGTTCCTTCGCCCAGCGATAAAACCTCTAGCCGTGCGACATCCAAACCACGTTCGGCACCGCTGTGAAGCATTGTCCAAATCGATCATGAGCTTTCTAACGTTCGGATAAATTTGCGTACGGTGTATCCACCATTGCTCAAGCTGGTCGTAGCTGGTTTCGTCTAAAACCGGTGCCAGCGACCTCTACTATTCATCCGGTTTCTGACGAAACCAGCTACCTATCTGAACTCCTTTGATCGTGAAGCTAGGCTTTAGTAGGCTTCATCAGTTCTTGAATGGCTGCAATCAAGGCATTTGGGTTTTCGCGCCATGCGACTTCCGAACTGACTTTTGTGCCAAGGTTTTTCAACTGACAAGCACCAGCGTCAAGTTCCTGGCTGCCAGCGATCAGTGCTATCAGAAAGCCTCGCTGATCAGCGTACTTAAGCTGCGCAGCGAGCTTTCGAGGTTCCGGATACAGTTCCGCACCAATCCCAGCTCCGCGAACAATCTGAGCCAGTTGCAAATAGTCTTGCAAGCGATCTTTGTCGAAGTAAACGATCAAGACCGGCGCTGGTGTGCGAACCGGCTCGATCATCTTTAGCGTTTCCATCGCGGCTAACAAACGATCTAGACCCAACGATGCGCCGATGCCTGGCAAGTGTTGCTTGGTATACAGCTCCGCGAGGTTGTCGTATCGTCCGCCCGAGCAAATACTACCGATGCTTGGCAGATCGCCGAGGAAGGTCTCAAAAATCACGCCGGTGTAATAGTCCAATCCCCGCGCGATCGAGACGTCCAACTGAAAACGCTCTGCGGGCACGTTGCAGGTCTGCATAGCTCGCACGATTTGACGCAACCGATCTACACCGCTCTCGCCAAGCTCGTTGCCTGCGACTAATGGATCCAATTGCGTAAGGATCTCGTCGACCGTGCCTTTGATTTCGGCTAAACGCAAAACTTGCTGCGCCTGTTGCTCAGTCAAGCCCGCAGTCTGCTGCATTTCAGCTGCCACGGCATCGCGACCGATCTTTGCAAGTTTGTCGAGTGAGCGGAGAACGGGTACCGACTTGTCTGTTAACTCGAGTTTGGCTAACACTCCGCTGAGCACTTGGCGATTGTTGATGCGAATCGAAAAGTTCTTGATGCCGATCTCAAGCAGCAGTTCATGAATGACCAAGCCGGTCTCGATGTCCGCCACAACGGACTCGGTGCCAATCGTATCAAAATCGCATTGAACGAATTCGCGGTAGCGACCCGCTTGTGGACTTTCACCGCGCCACACTGGAGCGATGTGGTAGCGCTTGAAGGGGGTGCCGAGCTGGTTGATGTGCTGCGCGGCAAAACGCGCCAAAGGAACAGTTAGGTCAAACCGCATGCCGACTTGTCGTCCACCGTGATCTTCAAAACGGTACAGTTGCCGGTCGGTTTCTTCGCTGCCTTTGCCGGTCAGGATCTCGAGATACTCAAGGACCGGGGTATCGATCGGACTGAATCCGTAACGACGATAGACTCGCCGCGCGGTTTCCATAATCCGTTCGCGCGGCATCATGACTTCGGGCAAGTAATCGCGAAAACCTTTTAAAGTCCTCGGTTGAATCAATCCACTCATCGATGCGTCTTGCGTTTAGGGTTGGTGTAATATTCGGGCAACTTAGCCCGTACGCATTGCGCTCGCGGGCGTGCAAAGAGTCTGCTGACTTTAGTGTGTCGCAGAGTCTCGAAGTAGAAGTAGAAGTATTCAACTGTGTAGCGTTTGTCCCGATAGGG
>JANNNN010000737.1:0-1878 GCA_031398555.1 Planctomycetia bacterium
CCACGATTCTCTGCGTCCGAGCTTTGTGTCAGATTCGACTTTCGATTCCCGATCCCGATACAAATACACCAACCGCAATAGGCGCCGCGCCGGACGGTGATCCCTATCTACTTCCATCCCTTATGGTTTCGTTGGTTTTGAATGAGTGTGGCTTTGACGAAACCAACTTGGGACCGAATACGCCGATCGATGTGTTGACCGATGTAGTGAACTCGTCTGCATCGCAAACGAGTTTCATCAATCGACGATCGTAAATTTACTTGCTAGGCGGCATCAAGACAGTATCGATTGCATGGATGACACCATTGCTGCAATGTACGTCTGTAATGATCACTTTCGTGGTTCCATTCAGAATAACTGCGCCATTGGTGACTTCAATAGTAATCTTCGAGCCTTCTACCGTGCTTGCTTCCTTTAGCGTTACTACCGTTTCTGCAGGTACTTTTCCGGCTATGACGTGGTAAGTCAAGATAGCAGCTAGCTTCGCTTTGTTTTCTGGCTTAACCAGTGACTCGACCGTGCCGGCTGGCAGTTTCGCAAACGCGGCATCAGTAGGCGCCAACACGGTGAAGGGACCAGCACTGCTCAGTGTTGCAACAAGATCAGCCGCCTTCACAGCTGCGACTAGCGTGTTGAAGCTGCCGTTGCCAATCGCAGTTTCTACGATCGTCTTTGTTGCGACTGACTTGGCCATTGTTTCAGTAGACATTCAATTCACTTTCAATACAGGGGTAACTTGAGACGTTTTAAAATTAAACGCCGTTCATTCCGGAAGGATACGAGTTTGATTGCAGGTCGATACCAAACCGGTTTAGCCTCGGGGGCCACTTGAGTTTATAAAGATGGCAAGTGCAAACTGACATTCTCGTAGCGCTCTGTGAGCCATCTGCGTTATTAGCCGCAGTTTCTGTCGCGCAAGTCCAAGCTACGAAAGCATGACCTGATGAAATAATTCGCATCGATTAGTCAGACGATAAACTACGCGGAAAGACCTTCCGCAGGAAAACTGTTGAAGGCAACTTGGCGTGTTGACATAATTCAAACTGCGTCGTTTAGTGACAAGCCGTAGGCGGCAGCGGGCACTGCTAACGGTCGCCTAAGGCTTGTGTTAAACAAGTTACGCTCGACAACTTATGCCGCACTGCTTATGTTCCTTTGCGACCAAAATAAGCAATGCACCCTCGGACGAGCGCTAATGCCGGAAAGACGAAAAGCAAAACTGCAACACCTAGAATCGTCCCCCCGCTTGCATCCCAATCAAAGCGATCTCGGCCCTGACTCGTTTGCCAAACCGCGTATACCAAGAAGAGAACTTGCGAGATAAACGCAGATTGTACTATTCGAACCGAATGTCTCAGATCCAGCATCCGCGTCATCCAAGCAACTGCAGGAAGCAACTGAATTGCATGAAGTGCGACCCCGTGGGGAAATTTCAAGACTCCAGCTCGCCCCCAAAGTTCGTAAGATCGCCCCGCTGATATGCTGATCTCTCCCAAGATTGAAGTAGCGATTCCAAGTCCACACGACATTGTCAGCAGCCACATTCCACCGCGTATCGCAATAGCCATCGCTGGATCGATGTTGCGAAGTTGAATGGTCCGAAGCGTCAAATAGATGATCCCGCACGTTACAAGCAGGATCAGTCCGAGCATCGTGATCTCAATTGCGGCATCGACGCTTGCTGCACGATTGAAATGCGATGCAACGCCCCGCCAGTATTGAACCGTGATGAGGGCCACTTCGACGAATAATCCGATCGCCAGTGCGTTTGCCAGGAATCGATCGAGTCTTCTCGGTTGCAACTGAGTCATCAACCAAGCAATGGACCATACGGTCAGCCCACCCGAAATCCCAAACAACGCGGGTTTGCGAAGCGAC
>JANNNN010000746.1:0-1330 GCA_031398555.1 Planctomycetia bacterium
AGTTCTACGATCTTTGGTTGTATGGCTTTCGGCTATTTCTGGACCACGGTTGCTCGCATGCCCTTTTCTGGAAACCTCAACGAGATCTCCTCACGATCGCTTGTGGGCGTAGGGGGGATCCCCACTTTGATCTTCTTGATGTACTGCAGTTGGGTTTACCTTGAGATCATTAAGAACCCTGAAAACTTGCAAGGAGTGCGAAACCTCACCGGCCCTCAGGCTCTACTTTCGAATCGAGCTTTTATAGTGCTTGTCACCACTGTTTTGCTGGTGCTCGGGTTAGTCTCGCTACTGTTCAAAATCGATTCTCTATCAAAGGGGAAACAGCCTGCACCGCCAACCGTCGAAGTCCGTAAGGAAGGTTCTGTTCAATCCGAGAGTAAGATAAACGATTCAGACGGCGAACCAACACAATCGTATTGAAAACGGAGAGGCTATCATGAAAGTTATTACCTACTTACCGAGGAGCTGCCTTCGAATGGACATCGGACTCTAAAGACACTCGCGAGTTCTGGCGTCGACGATGGCAGTGACGTGGGCTACGGCTGTGTAGCTCGGTACATTTCAAATTCCTCGGGGAGAAAGTCATGAGAAACCGAATCCATTGGTTCACGTTACTTCTCGGATGTTTCGCTGCGATGGGGTGCGAGCGTCAATCAGCACCAACGAAGTCGCCATCGTTGACTTGGCCACCGCCAGGAACTCGATCAATGGTGCATCTGGATTCCTCTGTAGGTAACACACAGCACCCCAGTTTATCTTTCGAAAGATTTTTCTGGATGCGAAAAGTTGAGATCGGTTAAGAGCCGTTTGGATCGCTCCCAGGTAAGAAAATTGCAGAAAAAGCAGACGTCGATGTCGCAAACGGTCCTTTTTACCCCTCTCTAATCATGAAGTGAGAATTTGCGCGATCCGTATTACGAACATCGCGCGAACGTGTTGAAGTCCCAGTTTGCGACTCTGAAAGTCGTCAAGGAACGCAAAACTCAAACAAGGAGGTGCTTGCCGATGGTTCGAAAACTAGCGTTTATGCTGCTAATGATTTGGGCCTCGATGTTGGCCAATGGCTATCCAATACTTGCACAGGGGCTCATACTCAAACTTCCAAGCGATGGAACCTGGTCGCGATTTCGGATTACTGGACAATATGACGTTTCATTGCTGCGCGACTTGAGAGAATTCCCCGGCGATTGGAAAGACCTTCTTGCAACGATTCCAGATTTTGCCTACGGCGAATCGGAGTTGGTTGTTTCAAGCGTCGGTACAGATAAAATCGATGGGGAACGATTTCGCTGGATCGAACTTTACTTGAAGAGCACAACAGTTGGCG
>JANNNN010000842.1:0-4503 GCA_031398555.1 Planctomycetia bacterium
GTTGTTTTTAGATCCCCAAAAGAACGGACTCAGGGTTGGTCGCTGCACTCGCTGGCCCTGGGTTATGGTACCCGGCAATAGAAACATTCAATTCATCAAGCCGACTAGTTCTTCACCTTTGGCAATTTCAAGTGGAAAACGTTTGCTAAACGGATGGTCGGCGATGCCCGCAAACTGACGGAGCGAGCGATGAATGTGTTCAGGCCGAATTCGAATGCCGTGTTCAGAGTCGATTGAAAGTGTTTGAGAATTGACGGGTACAAGCTGCTGTGCAGCGTCGGTGGCACCGATCACCCGATTTCCGCCAATACCCGACCCGAGGAACATGATCGAACCGATCGACCAATGATCCTTTCCATTGCCGTTATTGTAAGTTGGAGTTCGACCCATTTCGCTTTGCATGATGACCACCAACTTATCGCGTATCTGTAATTCCTCGGCTTTCTGCAATGTATATTCGATACCCGCCAACAGTTCCGGAATCAACTTCATTTGGTCCACGTCATTATTGTTGTGGCTGTCGAACTGACCTATCGAAAGATTGGCCGAGATACACACCCCGGCTTTGAAGGCGGCCAAGGCAATGTCCGCTTGCTGCGAGATGCGTTCTTTAGCGGGTGACGTGGGAATGAACGGTACGACTCGCTGAAGGGCTTTCGAGTTCACTTGCGCCGAATAGAGCGTGCTTTGACTCCGCTCCACGCGGGGCAAACGAGCCTCGCTAACACGCGATTCAAATTGTTGCTCCAGTGTCCGTTCGATTCGATCGGAAACAAAAGCATCGTGATAGGGATGCTGATCGATGCCCTCAATTGAATCGGCTTTGGCAAGCAATTTGAGCGACTGCAAATAGGGCACACGTGACATCGGGACAAGATTCCCGGTCGCTGAATAGTTTCCAAAAGTGAGAAAGGCCAACGGTGCTTCGCTACCGTGGCACGCTGCAACCAGAGCTGCGAAAGTGGGATAAGCCAAACTATCGAGCTTGCCTGTGGCCATGTAGCGTTCGCAAGGCGTGTGGTTGTTAACGGACAAGTCCAACCCGTTAAGCACGCGCAACTCCGGAGCATACTTGGTGAAGAAAGCCTCATTGCTGAGACCCTTCTCAATGTGCTTCGCATTGGGCGCAAACCGATGCTCACCCGCCGTTTGAATATCGCCAGCCGTGTACAGTCGATTGATGCCCTCAGTTCCCTTGGGATCCATCAAATAAGTTGTATCCCAACCGCCGGAGGCATTGAAGACAACATAGTAGGGCCCCGGATATCCGCTCGATTCTTCCGCGTGCACGCGAGCTTTGACTATCGACGATAGGCTAATCGGCGAGGCAAACCCTAGTCCAGCCAGACTACACCACTTCAAAAAACTTCTGCGAGACATGATAAGTTCCTACTCGTAAAGGAATTCGTGTTGACGTAGCAAGTAGGTAACCACGCCGCGCCATGCTCGGACTGTGTAGTGCGGGTCCTCAGTCTTGAATTCTTCGCGTCCACCACAGAAATAGGACTCACGCGGTTCATAACGACCGGCACCCTTCGCGTCCGCTAGAATGCCAGCGAACAAATCAAACGTACGCTGCACCTCGGGATGTGTGGGCGCACGATCTTGACCGAGCAAGCGATGATGAAGATGCACAATCGTTGCCAAAATCTGTTGGTCGCTCCTATCAGAGCCCGGTACGACCGAGGGTTCGATATCAGGAAAAAGTAAACGCTCATCGGCTTTTTTGCGGAAGTCTAAGGCAACGTTTTGACAAGCCACATCGTTGGCCATAATTCGCTGGATCGCTCCCATCGCGCCACTTGGATCTGCGTTGCGTTCGGTTACTGTCTTGGAATCGATTCCGCCGTAAAGTATCTGGTATTCTTCGCGAAGCCGACCCCAGCGCTTGCCAAAAATCGCTTCAATCTTACGTTCCAGTTGTTCCGGCGCAATCAGTCTTACAATGCCGACGTCATCCAACTCGGACCGTCGTTCGGGATGCTTTATAGCTGTTTCCAAACCGTCCGCACTATAAAACTCCGAACTGATCATCGCTTTGATGGCTACCCTCAAGTTGAAACTCGATGCGGAGAATTGGGAAGCGCAGGCCTCAATCAATTGACGCTGAGCTCGGTAGCTTCGACGCTTAGGAAGAAACATTGGATCATCGATGTCTTCAGGTGGCTGCAGGACTTTACGACCGAACAGTAGATAATAAACGTGTTCTACCATGGCGACAGGGAACCGAGGATCTTTCACGGCTCGCTCAGCTAGCCACTGCGGCGCTCGCCATCTCTCACTCTCCGGCATGTCTTCGCCTTCAAAGCCCGCTACGAACATATCCCTGTACCATCCGTCCTTGCGTGGACCGAGGTGCCCCTCAAAATTGAAATCCTGAAAGATGCCGGCGACTGGGTCGATCGTCTTGTGACAGACAACACAATCGGCAGCTTGCATCGTTGGAATCTCGTACTTGGCGGCCACTGCAGATGCATCGGTTGAACGCGGGGCCAGTTGCATGATGTCGATCCCAAGGAAATGTTGATAGAACATCCGGGCTCGCAAGCGGTTTCGATTGGTCTCAGTCGATGGGTAGCGACGCAGGTAGTTGAACATGCTCAAAAAACCCGCGTGCGGATACAGGCCGGTCACCGATTCCTGAGTCTTGCCGTCGCGTCCTTTCAAAGCATTCAGTCTGGCAGGAATGTATTCAAAAGGCTTTTCCGGATCTTTGAATTCGTCCTTGATGGCATCAAATATTCCGTAGCCCCGCGCCGTGTAGGGCGAGACCATGATGTAGTCAGCCGTCGCTAGCTCACTGAAAGGCAGGTCGTTGCGGACAATGTGCGCAATCAATTCCAGCGGCTCCCGGAGCAGGGCGTCGCGATACACATCCGCCAACTTCCAGCGAGCTCGCTCGCGTTCGGCTTCAGGTAGCTCCTCGAGTGGAAAGTTCTGCGTCCAATTACGCGTGTGCTCAAAATGATCGTACGACAAGATCGTTTCCGCATTGTCTTCAACGCCAACAGTCAGAAAAATGTCGTTAAAAGCCTCTTTCAGTCGCGTGTAAAACGCATCTTCCATCAAGGCTGCATCAAGTATTGTATTGATGGCAGGCAATCCATCCTGCTCTACTCTGCTTAATTCGTCTGGCGTCGGCAGTCGACCGCAAAGCGAAATTGTGACACGCCGCAGCAAGCGCGGTGGCGAAATCATCGACACCGCTTCGAAGAACGCGGGCGACTCGTAGTCGTCTTCGAACAAAGCCTGAGCATCAGTCTGCCGGTTTTGAACAGTGTTGCTTGGCTTGTTAACGCGGCGGACGAAGTTCGCTAAGATACGATAGCCGCTCGAATCCTGTTTCAAAACTTCGCCGCCACCGTGATCGAGACCTCCGGTAATTTTCAGCAGCAGCTTCGACTGCTCACCTGCGCGTTCGGTTGCGATGCTTGTGAAAGCGTCGCGGGTTCGTTTGCACCAAGCCGGATCGTCATTCGGCTTTTCTAAAACAAAGCCGCTTTTTCTGGCATCGCCTTCAGAGTTGTGGCATGTCAGGCAAGTGCGTTCGCCGACTTTCGCCCACACTTCATCTTCGAAGAAGCGGTCCGCAGCCGTGCTACTAGCCGCGATTCGAAGCGGTGAAGCTGGAACGGCGGTTCCATCCTTCGAATCTTCTGGAGCCTGTGCAACGGCAAACTGCGAACCCAAGCTGGCTGTCAGAATTGCGATCGTAAACAAGGTTCGTCGCATAGTTTGCGTTACGCTGGGAAGGAAAGTGACAGGCGGGGAGGGCGTTCAGAGCTACTTCATTGTGAGCTGGCACCGTACCAAAAGCAAGACGCTCTGAAAGCAGACGAAGGCAGACTGGACCAGCATTTTCAATGACAAGTCCCAAATAGGATCCATCAACTATGACATCCGTGAACATCGATAGTCGCTAACCTCGAAGCGGACACTCACTTAAGTCAATCGATAGTGCATTACCGCGTTGTCATGCAGCAATTTCTTCTGGTCGGCTAGCGGCCTTGAGCTAATGATCTGCTTAAGTCCGTTAACCCATTCAGCGTAGGAAGCACCGAGTTTGCAGACGGGCCAATCCCCACCGAATACAACGCGGTCGGGACCAAATTCGCTGAGGCAGAAGTTGATGACCGGCGCAAGGTATTCCGGCGTCCAGCCTTTAGGGGCTCGTGCAACGATCCCCGATATCTTGCAGATCACGTTCGGCAACTTGGCGAGTTTTCCCATATCCGATTTCCATTGTTCGACGGTATGCCCGGGTGCAGTAGTTTGTTTTTCCTTGGGTTGCCACGCGGCCGGATCTGCATTGCCGCAGTGGTCGACGATGAACCGCGTCTCAGGGCACTTCTGAGCCAGCGACGCACCATCGGCCAACTCTGTCGGTCGCATGCACAGATCAAAGCTCTTTCCCATTTCGCCGAGCAACTTCACGGATTTGACAAATTGAGGCTGCAAACACAAGCCCCGTTCCGCCGAGCCCGCATGTAGCACTTGACGCAC
>JANNNN010000870.1:0-8277 GCA_031398555.1 Planctomycetia bacterium
CGAGGTTCGCAGCTTGACGCGTGACGGGGTTATGCACGAAGGCATGACACAGCTGGTGCTAGGCCTAGCTCCGATGCCCGCCGAAGCAGAGGACCTCGCAACCGCTCGCGACTTGCGGTTGCTCGAAAGCACTGGCGGGCGCTTGCATCTCAACGGCATCTCTACCGCAGGTAGTGTCGAGATCATTCGTCGAGCCAAAGATCGCGGCACGATCGTCACGGTTGATACTCGAATCATGAATTTATGTTTCGACGAAGAGCGTCTGCATACCTTTGATGCGAATTACAAAGTCAATCCACCGCTTCGTTCGCGGCGCGATGTCGATCTGTGTCTAGAAGCGATCGCAGATGGCACTATCGATATGATCACTTCTGGTCATCAGCCAAAGTCGCTTGAAAAGAAAATGCAGGAATTAGACGCGGTGCCGTTTGGCGTAACTTCATTGGATACATGCTTGGCGCAAGCGATCACTTACTTGATTGCGACTGGAAAGTTGGACTGGACGAGAGCCATCGATTGCTTTTCGACGCAGCCTGCGAAGATGCTGGGAATTGACGCGGGTACCTTGAAAATCGGCTCGCCGGCTGATGTCGTCGCCATTGATCCACAGTTGAGCTGGACGGTCGATCCGACGCAGTTGCACTCTCGGAATCGAAATACACCGCTGCTGAATCAGAAGCTTCAGGGAAGAGCACGCATGGTTTGGGTTAGCGGCGTGCTTAAGTACAACATCGTGTCGTAGTCGTCCAGCATGCGATCCCGGTCCTTCGCATGCTTCCCATCACCACATACTTCTCACGCGTTAAGGCAAACGGACAATAAAAATACCAGCGAACCCACTAGTATTGATATCAATGGCTGTAGCAGCGGCTGAGTCGTCTTGCAACTGTCCCAGAGCTGGCCGCCGTTGCTACAGCCGTTGATTTCAATACTTTGCACGGTCGCACCTTTCAATTCCCAGATTGTGGGTTCGCTGGTATTTTTTTATTGTCCGTTTGTCCAACTAATTTCGAGTACAAAAAAGGACTATAATACAAGCTGGGAGCTTACGCCAATTTAAGCCGCGCGCTGAACAATCGCCATTGCAAGCGTTCGAATATTTCGGATCATGCCATCGAGTCCGCTGCGGCGCTGGGATGAAATGAACTGATCAAGTCCTATTCTGCGAAAGAATGATTCCAAGTCAAACTCAAGCAGCATTTTCGCGTCTTGGCCGGATAGAAGAGTCTCGAGGACGGCGATTAAACCTCGCACTATTTCCGCATTCGAATCTGCGACAAACTCGAATTTGTTCGGCGATGAAGGCATAGGTCGACCTAGCAGATAGACTTCGCTCATGCACCCCGGAACCGCTTGGCAAATCGGTTTCAACTGCGCAAAGTTATTCGGCAGTTGCCGGGCCATATCGATCAGCAATTCTGTTTTGCTTTCGCGATCATCGAATGCCAAAAACTCGTCGGCCAGTTGCGCCGCTGCATCGTCCGGCGTCGGCGCCGATGCAGCCACAAACTTAATAGAGGTTTCAGCGATGATGGGGGCTTGAGTCATTCGTTCGCCGATGATTTTTCGCAGACCGCTGACGAGTGCGTCTACATCTTCACGAGTGTTGTAAAACGCAAAAGATGCTCGGGTGGTGCCGGTTACTTTTAAACGCTGCATCAAAGGCATACAGCAATGATGCCCCGTCCGAACAGCAATGCCCAAGCGATCGAGCCCGATACCAATATCAAGCGTGGCCACATCATCACAAACGAAACTGATTACACCCGCTTTTCTGCTTGCTGTTCCCACGACTCGCAACCGATCAATGTGACTCATCTGCTCCGTTGCGTATTCGAGAAGCTCATGTTCATAGGTGACAATCTGAGAGAAATCGAGCGAGTTGATGTAATCGATCGCTGCTCCAAGCCCGATCGCGCCAGCAATATCAGGCGTGCCAGCTTCCAAACGATTGGGAAGCTGTGCGTAGGTTGTTCGATCAAAGCTGACGGTTTCGATCATGTCGCCGCCACCTTGATAGGGCGGCAAGGCCTCCAGCAATTCTCGCCGTCCCCATAGAACTCCGATACCTGTTGGACCGAAGAGTTTGTGACCACTGAACGTATAAAAATCGCAATCGAGGGCGATGACGTCGGTTGGGAAGTGACCCACCCATTGAGCTCCGTCGACCAGCACCTTGGCTCCTACTTCGCGAGCGCGGGCGATGATCGTCGGTAGATCGTGTATTGTCCCCAGCGCATTGGAAACATGCTGAATCGAGACCATTTTTGTGTTTGCGTTCAGCAACTCGCGTAGGCTGCTCAGGTCCAACTCGCCGTCGTCAGTCATTGGAATTGTACGCAGCGTAGCTCCGGTGGCTTGGCATGCCATCTGCCAAGGCACAATATTCGAATGATGCTCAAGCGCGGTCAGCAGAACTTCGTCCCCTGCTTGCAAATTGAATTTGCCCCAACTTTGTGCGACCAAGTTAATGGCTTCGGTGGTGCCGCGCACAAAAATGCAGCAGGCTGCGTCGGGGGCGCCGATAAAGTTCGCTACTTTGTGTCGCGCGAGCTCGAAAGACTCGGTCGCACGCTGACTGAGCGAGTAAATGCCCCGGTGAATATTCGCATTTTCAAAGCTGTAGTAATGCACAAGCGCGTCGATCACGGCCTGTGGTTTTTGCGTCGTCGCGCCGTTGTCGAGGTAGACCAACGGATAATTATTCATCCGAGTTTGCAGAATCGGGAAATCGCGACGCACGCGGGTGGGATCAAAATTAGGCATGCTGCATTATTCAGTTCGGGCAACTGCCCCAAGGAATGCGGTTCGGTCATTCCTATTGATTCTTGCGATTCTGCACGCTTAAGCAAGCCAGCCTTCGGTAGTGCTGAGTGCCTGTTGCGTGTTTTCAGCCGTTTTAGGTTGTCCCCAAACCTAGTGAAGCTGGTCTGGAACATCGGCAAAAACCCCTCGTTCTGGCTAGCCGTCGCGAGCTTGAGGCTTGCCCCTGCCCTCTATTTTGAGCTATTGCCGCATCACCAGAGGCATACAGCATATTGCATCGACGCAGTGGGTTGGTACTGCAGGCGCCGTACGATCACCCAAAGCTACCGCCCATCATGAGGTGTTAGGCCAGCGAGACTGGGAGCCTGTTGTCGCGCTACGCAACGTGCTACTTACGAAACTCGACTTGGCTGCCCAGCGTCAACATGATGAAAGCATCGGCCGCATCGAGGGGCGCGAGGCTGATACAGCCGGCATTCTTTAGGTCGGTCGCAGCCATTTCAGGCGAGCCGTGAATGCAGTTTCCTCCGAGATCGATCCAATAACCTCCATAAGGATTCGTTGGATCAGTGGATTTGATGACTTTCCCACCAGCACCGTAGTACGTTCGGTCAGTACGCTTTTCGGCAACTTCGAACTTGCCAGCTTTGGAGTCACAGTCAGTTCCAATTGCGATCGGAAAGCGGCAAGCGTACATATCGTTCAGGTAAAGAGTCATTTCACCTACCATCGTCAAGTTGACTTCGCCTCGAAACGGGCCCTCAAGCACCTTGAGCTGCTGGCCTTGAGTTACTACTTGAGTGTCTCCAAGTCGATTGATGCTTTTGAGCAATTCTGGGGTAATTTTGTGCTGCTCGGCAACGCTCGCAAGCGTGTCGCTCGCACCAACGGTATAGGCCGGCTTTAGGAGGTGACGCGGTGAATAGATGACTTCGCGTGCCAGGGCGTCTAGGATATTGAGTAGATCTTCGTAGTCTTTGCGGTTTATTTCTAGGCTGCGGTAGTACTTGGTCAGCGATACCAAAGCCTCTTTCAATTTACCTTCATTGGCCAGCTTCAAAGCCTTCTCGCGACCTACGGCGAATGGTTCCAAGACGGCTTGCTCGGTTAAATTTGCGATTCCTATCGAACCGATTGAATCCGGCTTGGGAGTTTCCTCAAGTAATGGTAGAGAGGAAACTCCTGCTCTCTGAGTCTCAGTGCTAACGAATGTGCCAGGTAATGGAATCGATGGGAATTCGTTGGAGATGCTATTTGTTGCATTCTCAACTTGAGTCGGTAAGTTAGGAAGCGGCATTAGGTCAGCAGGTTTTCCGCTAGGCGTCTGAGCAAGATTTTCTGGCACTAGACTTTCCAGTACTTCATTCATCTTGGTCACCTCATTGTGTGAAGGAACCTTGATGCCAAGACCATCAGCCGCTTGCTTTGTTGACAGCGGTAGCGTTAGTGCATTTCCGCCAAGTGTATGCGAATTTGGATTGGATTCCGGCTTGATCAATGGTGGCAGTTCCATTGATGGAACTGAAATCGAAGGCAACCCGTGCTCCGCTTCTAACTTGGGTTTATTGACCTGATCTGGAACTTGGATATCGTCTACGAAGCTAGCGAAATCAGGATCCTCAGCGACCCATTCTGCTAACTCTGGCGGCAATTCGGGTTCAGGTGCATTCAGGGCTTTGAATGCGCCGTAACACACCGCTAGCAACAGTGCGACAACTATGCCGGTTTTTAGGTTTTGCACGACAGTCCTCCTTGACGATTCTGACATTCGATTCAGACTTCGCACGCGAAATCCAACCTATTTGACGGATACTACTGCCCGTCTCGAATCGGCTCCATAGCAATTTAGTGCCGCTGGGCACAAAACAGAAAATTATTCTGTTCGATCCTTGCAAGGCAGTGTTAGACACCAAACTCGCAAATCGATCGAATTGCTACTCGGAAACACCCGCACTGGCCAAAACCGTTTCCGGTTCAGAAATGGCACCTACGTTCTCAGCCATGATGGCTTCAACTTGCGGTGTCAAGTCGGTCAGCAACTCAATCAGCTTTGCAACTGCGGGCAGAGCGACACCCTCATTGGCTGGACCGGTGACGTCCACTCGACCTGCAATTCGCCCATCAGCGAAGATGGGCAATCCGACTGTCCACCTTTCCAAACGATCCAAGTGACGACTGCGATGCCATGTGCCATGAAACCCTTCATGCAACCAAGGCACATTAAGATCCATATCCAGTTTGCAAAGCTGTTCCGCTTCAGCAAACTCAACTAAAGTGTTCCAAATCGTCTCCCATTGTCGCGTGCCTTGTAGACGTACGCTCTTGCTATGCGTTTTGTGGTCCGAATTTTTAGCTGGCTCCAGTAAGCTCTTTATGAAGTTGCGGCCGCGACGAGCGACTAGGACCATCTCAGCGTGACCAAATGCCCGGGTCAAAACTAAAACAGCGAACACCACCCCTGTTCCAACCAAAGCTAACCACTCGCGACTTAACATCGTTCCGAGGATAGCACCTCCACAAGTGATCAGCGCCATCAGAATCACAACTAACACCAAGCCGAGATCACCAAGACCTTTATCTTTTAAGCTGTGATGCAAATGCGCGCGGTCAGTGGTGTAGATGCTTCTTCCGGTCAATTTGCGTCGCAGGATCGCCATCGTCGAATCGAGCAAAGGAATCGATAGAATCGCTAGGGGCGCCAAAAAAGCGACGCTAGTTGGACCTTTGATCGAACATCGTATTGCCAATGCACCGGTGACCATTCCAATCAGTAGGCTTCCGGAATCGCCAAGGAATATACTGGCGGGCGGAAAATTGAAAACCAAGAAGCCAATTAACGCACCACACAATGCAAAGGCAATCGCAGCTTCAGCAAAATGCCCGTTCATCGACGCGATCACTCCCAGCGCGCCGGAAATAACCGCACCAAGACTTGAACATAATCCGTCAGCCCCGTCGATCAGGTTCATAGCGTTGGTAGTGGCCAATAGCCACATGATGGTTACTGGAATTGCCAAGTAGCCCATCTCAAAACCATAGCCGAATAACTGCAAGTTCATAATTTTGAACCCCGTCATCGCAAGCACAAATGCTAATACAATCTGCCCAAGCAGTTTTTGCCGACCACGTAGTGTCCAAATGTCATCGGCCAACCCCAACAGGTTAACACCGATCATTACAACCAGCAGACCAATGAACGGAGTAACATCCAAACTCAACAAATTCGCTTTGAACCGAAGCAGTCCTCCCGCGCAAGCTACTAACGTGGCGAGCAACACGGCAACACCGCCAGCTCGAGCGACAGTCCGGCCATGCAGTTTGCGAAGTGGATCAGGACGATCCACAATGTCGAAGCGAAACGCCAGTTTGCGGACAACCGGAGTGAACAGAACCGCCGCTAAAAAGCTTGCGATTACAACCAAGGACAGCTCGAAAAACATAGAGTGAATCATCCCTAGTAACGACGTGCTTTGGAAATTCGTCCCAACGGATCGGTCGCCTAAAGCCACCTAAAAGCAGTTCAAGCCGCTTCATTAAGACATGCTGATTGAAACGGACAATTGCGCCTAGTCTGGCCAAGTGGGTCAGTAAAGGAATGCCTGTCTTGACGAACATTATATCCGGGTCTTGCAGATTTGAAGGACTTTACGCTGTGAAATTTTGATCTTTCCTCAAGTTGCCACAAGCCACCAAAAGCAGTACATTCAGGCGGCGAGTGAAAAGGGCAATTGACAGCGTTAAAATGCTCCGTTTTGCTAACATTCCCCTACATTTGCGCAAGCTGCCTTGTTCTAGCTAGCTTGTCCCCGACTGCAGAAGTCGCTAACGCATTCAATCCGCAACTTAGGAGCAACCGTTGAAGTGAATACAATCCGCAACCTAAACCCAATTCGTACAGCTTTTGGAATCGCAATTTTCCTCGTCCCAGTTGGTTTGCATGCACAGAAATTGGTTCCGGCGAAAACCGAGGGAACGCTGCGAGTGGCAACTTATAACGCGTCACTCAATCGATCCACTGCGGGCCAACTATCAACAGATTTGCAATTGAACGCTCCGCAGATCCAAGCTATTTCGACCGTAGTTCGCGCAGTTCAACCCGATGTACTTTTGATCAACGAGATCGATTACTCGACCGAAACCGATAATGCTGCCCTTCTTGAACATATCTATTTTGCTGAATCGTCCCCGGATCTCCTGGGCGGCGCCCCCTGGCCGATGCAGTTTCACTACTCCACAGCTAGCAATACCGGCACACCCAGTGGGATGGACCTGGATAACAACGGGCGCGAAGGCGAACCAAACGATGCTTTTGGTTTTGGTCGGTTTCCGGGCCAGTACGGAATGGCCGTTTTCAGCCGCTTCGAAATTTCCGCCGATAAAGTGGTCACGCTTAAAAACTTCTTGTGGTCTAAGCTGCCCGACGCCCTGCGTCCGATAAGTCCTAAAACCGGCAAGTCCTATTATCCCGATGCGACTTGGGAAAAGCTACGTCTATCGTCGAAGAGCTTTTGGGATGTGCCGATTCGAACTCCGAGCGGCATTGTGCACTTGCTTGCCAGTCACCCAACGCCGCCCGCATTTGACGGAGCAGAGGACCGCAATGGCTGCCGCAACCACGACGAGATCAAGTTGATCCAGTTGTACATTGAATCGTCACAAAAACTGACCGATGATCGCGGCAAGAATGTGACATTTTCACCGGACACTCCATTTGTAGTCCTTGGTGATTTGAATTGCGATCCGAAAGATGGCGACAGCAAGAATTCGGCATTGAACACATTACTAAATCATCCACAAATGGCCAAGTCTTCCGTGCCCCGAAGCGCTGGGGGCAAGCTAGCGAGTGACCGACAAGGGCAAGCCAATGCTCGTCACAAAAGCGATCCTGCCGAAGACACCGCAGATTTCAATGACACTTCCGTTGGCAACTTACGAGCCGACTACGCACTGCCAAGTAAGCACTTCAAAGTCGTTTCAAGCGGAGTCGTGTGGCCCAGCGAAGAAGATCTCGGTGCCGATAAAGTTGAGATCGTCAAAAAGCTGCTCGATGCGTCAGATCACCATCTAGTTTGGGTCGATCTGATGATTGAATAGTGGAGCAGGAGAACTAGCCGGCCGCCTCAAGCTGAAAGCCTAAGCTACGAAAAAACCGTGGCAAGTTCAATAAAACTTGCCACGGTCAATAATAGTTATGAGCAATGCGCCACTAACGGCTACAGTGCTGTAACATCTGTTTCGCCAGTTCGAATGCGAATGGCCGAGCTAATATCGGAAACAAAGATCTTTCCGTCGCCGATCTGTCCAGTCTTGGCAGCCGTAATGATTGTTCCGACGACCAAGTCGAGCTCTTCGGTTTTGCAAACTACTTCGAGCTTAACTTTTGGAACGAAGTCGACCGCGTACTCAGCCCCACGGTAGATTTCCGTATGACCTTTCTGCCTGCCAAAGCCACGCACTTCGCTGACCGTCATCCCACTGATGCCTTTTTCGGTCAACGCGTTCTTGACGTCC
>JANNNN010000926.1:0-2198 GCA_031398555.1 Planctomycetia bacterium
AAACCCGCATTTAACGAGTCGGTATGTAAAGTTTGCAAGTCCTCCGCATTAATGTTGATGCGCTCCGAACCGTCGTCGGCAACGTTTTTCTCTTGGCTGTGCAAAGTGAAGTAAGGAGCCCAACCGAGCGGTGGAGGCGGCGCGACATTAGGATCTGCAACGGTCACAATTTGCCCTGGCGCCAGGCCTGGCTCGATACCCATACTCAACTTCGATTGCTCGTCTGAATCCAAAACGCCATTGCGATTTTCGTCATAACCAAACAAGTGCTTAGGAGTTACCCCGCGCACTAAGAGCAACTGTTCGATCGACTCAAGCGGACCATTCGTGGGTCGATATGGAGGCTGTAAGTTCATGTAATACTCTGAAAACTCGGCCCCCATCGGCCGCGGTTCTTCGTCCGCATCCAGCCAGTCTAAAATTGCGTCGGCGATATCTTCTGTCATTCCGGGCAAACCTATCAATTGGTTTTTCGCGAAGTTGCCAGTGACCGCAGAGCCCAATTGGCTAGCAAGCTGGGTGCTGCCGCCGGACGCACTCGCTTGGCCAAGTTGCTGCGAGGCCCCCTGCCCTGCCCCGCCTGGAGCACCTCCGCCAGTTCCGCCAACTCCCAGCGCCGACATCCCCTGCCCCATCGACTCTGCCGCCGCCGATCCAGCCGCAGACAACTGATCGAGCTGTGCAAGCGCGTTCAAATTGATTTTGGTGGATTCGTTCTGCAGCCCATATCGCAACCCCGTATAGTTCCCAGCCTGATCCAAGCTAGTTGAAATTATAGTGAAATTGCCGCGACGCTTTGGATCTTGATCCGGTAGTACATTGAGGGCTTGAAACTGACCAGCATTGTCCCACTGCCCGCCCATTCCTAAACGCGACTGTCGGTCGTAACTCAGAAACAAACGAACGGCTTGCACCCCGGATTCAGAACACATCCGAGCCTGCAATTGCGTTCCAGAAAACACCGTCGTCTCGTGCGATGTCACCATCGAATTCGAAAAGTTAAGCGCTGCCAAACCCGCCATCGCCACAACAATTAAAACCATCACCAGCAAGAAAGCCGGACGACTACGTTTGCTCTTCGTCGCGTGCGTTCGACGGCGGTGCGATCCGGGCAATTGGTTTCCGCGGTTCAGTTTCATATCGAACTCTTTTCCCATGTAAATCGCTACCGCTACAGTCCCATTGAACTCATGCCGGAATCGGCATCGGTAGCCTCTGTAGGCGCCGCTTTTAAGTTGGCCCCCGGGATCGCCACAATTAACTCGAAGACTTGGATGCCATATTCGGTCTGTTGATCATAAGTCAGCGTACTTAGTGAAACCCCAGCTTCCAACTCGGCTTTCGCTTCGCCGCTGGCGGACTGAATGCCCAGCGTGATCTGAATCAGCCAAGGAAGTGACTGCGTTGATGAATCCCAGGTATAAGTCCACTGAGTTCCGTCAAAGTAAGCGAATTCAAGCGAGACGACTTCCGGCGCAATCAATTCACCTGTCCGCAAGAGCCTCGATGAATCGGCCATTTCTTCTGCGTAAGCTAGAATCGCCCGATCCAATTGACGCCGTACCAGTCCGCTGCTCATGCCACTGGTGACTATTGTCCCGTCATTGAACACATCGAGACTGTCCTGAACTCCCATGGCGCTGGGTGTCTGCACGAAATACGACACATTCTTGATATCCCCTGGAACGTCGGTCAGAGTAGGCGAGAGCATCGATCCTTGGGCTGGAAAATACTCATCGGCTCTCGGCAAGCGGCTAACGTCGAGCGTCAATTCATATTGCGAACCATAAATGCCAGGCGCGCGGATGTAGGAAGTGGCCGTTGCCTCTGTCGCACCATCGCTAGATGCACTAGCTCCACCACCGGCTGTCCCACCACCTGCAGCTTGACCATTGGCTCCACCAGGACTCGCACCTCCGGTTGCGCTTGCCGGAGCGCCCTCAGTTGCTGCACCGCCCGCACCGGCTCCACCGCCTACAGCACTTCCCATCTGCTGTTGCAAAACGGATGCATCGTATTCTTGCGTTGTGACAACTGAACGCAAATCTTCCGCAATCATGTTCAAGACGCTGCGCGCCAACTGAATCCTGCGAATGTCTTCTCCGCGCGTCGCAAAGTTCCTGGCGTACATTTGCATGAGGCTACCAATGAGCGCGGTCGCTACCACGACCAGCGACAACGCTAACATGAGCTCCATA
>JANNNN010000947.1:0-1306 GCA_031398555.1 Planctomycetia bacterium
CGATGCATCAACTCCTTGTACTTGGCGCGAAAGATCTTCGATAGCGCCATGACTGGTAGAAAGAAATCGTTGCGAGTGGAAAGCCATTCGGTACCCGCCTGACTGATCGCGCCGCCGGGAACGATGCAGTGCACATGAGGATGATAGTTCAGGTCTCGTCCCCATGTGTGCAGCACTCCGGTCAAGCCCAACTTGCAGGAACCAAGGTACTTTGGATCCTGAGCCAACGTTATTAACGACTGATAAACCGCTTCGATCGGAATGTATTCAAACCGTGCCCATTCAGACGGGTTTTTCTAACTTCTAACTTCTAACTTCAATTCCTCCCCTTTTGGCTATCGCAAAACGATAATACAGCAAAGTCAAGTCACCCTTAAAAAGAACTTATTACACCAGTGCCAATCGATCCGAAGGGCTTACCACAGCCAATCCAGGCCGATTCATCACATGGGTATAGATCATAGTGGTTTTCACATCTTTGTGCCCAAGGAGTTCTTGTACAGTACGAATGTCCGCACCGTCTTCGAGCATATGCGTAGCAAAACTGTGCCGCAATGTATGGGGAGTAGCCGGCTTATCGATGGTCGAATGTTGCAAGGCTTTCCTAAACTGACTTGCGAAAGTCCTTTCATGCAAGTGATGACGTCGAGTCTTTCCACTGCGAGGATCGCGACTCCTTCGATGCGATGGAAACAAATACTGCCAACAAAATTCTTTGGGCGCATTCGGGTATTTGTTGGCCAGCGCGAACGGCAAGTAAACTTCCCCATGTCCTTGTGATAAGTCCCCTTGATGCATCGAGCGAACGTCGGCGATTTGAGATCGAAGCAACTCTATTGCATTTGTGGGTAAAACAGTCATCCGGTCCTTCATCCCTTTTCCATTTCGCACCAGAATCTCACGCCGTTCGAGATCCAAATCTTTGATGCGGAGTGTTCTACATTCATGATGTCGCAAGCCTCCGCCGTACGTAAGCAGGAACATTAATCGATAGACTCCGCCAAAAAAACGGAACAGTTCACTGACCTCTCGCTTTGTTAGCACCAGCGGGCGATACTCGCTCACTTTAGCGCGCATCGCATTGACGAAAGCGAGGTCACGATTGAGCACTTGTCCATATAGAAATAGAATCGCCGAAAGAGCCTGATACCGACCACCTGTACCAGCTTTACTCGCTTGTGGCGACCGATGCCGAGCGTGAAGAAATGGCCGCCCTCTACCGCCGCGGCGGATTTGGCTATGGCGAAGTGAAAAAGGCTCTGGCCGATGCCGCCGAACGTTTTTTTGCCGAACCCCGTGCGCGACG
>JANNNN010000980.1:0-2929 GCA_031398555.1 Planctomycetia bacterium
CTAACGCCTTCCGGCTGATAAGTCGCTTGAGAAATCGCGTTTTCCCGGGGTTTTTAAGCGGGACGCTCTCGTTAGCCTCCTGTTGTGGCTGAAACCGATGGCTAACGCCCAATGCCATCTACTTTGGTGTTTTTTTTTTTAGCGGTGTCGGCGCAAGCCGCCCGGTTCTTCCTCAATATTTCCAATGCAACACCGGACGGCTTGCGCTCTACCGCTACAAAGTAGATGGCATTGGGCTACCGCCTTCCGGCTGATCAGTCACCTATAAATTGCAGTTCACTCTTCGATTTCTATGCGGGACGCTCTCTATAGCGACCCGGCTGAACCCCTCCGAGCTGAGCGAATGGATGGCATCATCTGATCATCCGCCTGCGACAGCGCCCCAGATGATGAAGGGTTGTTCACCGGTCAAGACCGCATCTGGTACCAGGGTTTCCGAAGGCTCGTGCGATACGTCTTTCTCGCAAACGAAATATCGCAGTAGCGGTCGACGTTTTTTTGTCACGTGGTCACGAATCGTCCCGCAGAGCATCGGATAGGTCGATTCAATGGCTTCGACAATCGAGTCGTGCGTGACCGGTGCTACAACGTCGATCGATACTTCGTGGCCAATCTTCGCAAGTGTTTGCAAGTGATACGGCATGATGACTCGGATCGAGTGCTTGGTCATGGCAGAGTCTGAACCTCGACAGATAGCACCCGCGGCAAGTCATGAACGATTGCGGTCCAATTGTCACCGCCATCGGGCGAAACATAGACTTGGCCTCCCGTCGTTCCGAAATAAATGCCGCACTCATCAAGTGTGTCGACTGCCATCGCATCTCTCAAGACGTTGACGTAACAATTTTCTTGCGGCAGCCCATTAGTGAGCGGTTCCCACTCCGTCCCGCCGGTGCGACTGCGAAAGACACGGAGCTTGCCTTCGTGAACGTAGTGCTCTGAGTCGCTCTTAATGGGCACGACGTAGACCGTCTCGGGCTCGTGGGCATGCACTTCGATGGGGAAACCAAAATCGGTCGGGAGATTGCCGCTAATATTGGTCCAAAGATCCCCCGCGTTATCGGTTCGCATCACGTTCCAATGCAACTGCATAAACACCACGTCGGGTCGCGAAGGATGCAGTGCCAGTCGATGGACGCAATGACCAATCTCTGCGTCTGGATCGGGAATGTACTTCGATTTCAGCCCGCGATTGATGGGCTTCCAAGTTTCACCGCCATCATCCGTGCGGAATGCGCCGGCGGCTGAGATGGCTACGTAAATTCGCTGCGCATTGGTTGGATCGAGCAAAATTGTATGTAGGCCAAGCCCACCAGCGCCCGGCGCCCATTCGGAGCCACGCTGTGCTCGGAGCCCAGGGAGTTCTTTCCACGTCGTTGCTCCGTCATCGGATCGGAACAGCGCAGCGTCTTCAGCACCAGCATAGACTACATCGATTTCCGTTAGCGATGGTTCGAGATGCCAAACACGTTTGAATTCCCATGGATGCGGCGTTCCGTCGTACCACATATGAGTTCCCACTGCTCCTTCGTACACAAACTTGTTACTCGCACCGGCAGGTTGGCCGGTAAATTCCGGGACCGGTTCGCCACCCGGTTGCCCCCATGTCTTGCCGCCATCATTCGAACGCTGAATGACCTGTCCGAACCAATCACTGCATTGCGACGCGTAGATTCGATTGGGGTCTAACTTTGACCCTTTCATATGGTAAATCGTCCAGCCAGCAAACAAAGGTCCTTCGACGCTCCATTTTTCACGCTTGTCGTCGGAAGAAAGGATGAACGCACCTTTAGCTGTGCCAACAAGGACTCGTACTCCGCTCATCGTTTTTTCTCCGATAAAAAGTCGTGGTTAAAATTAGATCCTACCGGTATAAATGCCTGGTAATACATGGAACGGGAGAACGAGGCTCTGCCGATCAAGTCTTCACAGTCCATTTGACGTTACTGTACCGACAGACTTCCATTAATTGTTCGAAACAGCTCACGGTCGTGAGTTCGCGCTCACAAGTACAGTAGAGTCTCGTAGTTACGTTAAGACACTCTCGGCTGAGCCTCGTTGCCTCGTTTTCAACGACCGCTTCGCCCTTCCAACTGGTCGAGTTGAAACGAGACAGATCGACAATTGTAGATGGAATACTTCAAGAGATTTAGGAATAGCTCGTCAGCGGGTTGATTCCTGCTTACCACAGCATTAAGGTTACGCAAAGGAGTCACTCTACACCCGCCCCATTACTTCACCTCGTCCCCCAAGAACTACCGGAGATTCCAATGAACAACTGCATGATCCATCTCTTCCACTGGGCATCGCGTACTACGATTGTCGCAATGGTGCTCGCGACAACCATCTTAACTGAAGTCCGAGCAGAAACACTGGACGTGTGGCTCGGAACTGGACGCAGTTCACTGAGTAAAGGCATCTATCACTGCCGGTTCAACACCGAAAATGGCAAATTGACGGAGCCAACACTGGCGGCTGAGATGGAAGGTCCCGGCTTTCTCGCAATGCATCCCACTTTGTCGGTCTTATATGCCGTGGGTGGATTGAAAAACGAGCCAGTGGTTGCCGCTTTCAAGGTCGACAGGACCGGCAGCTCACCGACGCTTAAGTTAATAAATGCAGTTCCGATCGGAGATGGCGGCGCGGCTCACGTTTCATTGGACAAAACAGGAAAAACACTCTTCACAGCTCAATATGGTGGCGGTTCTGTTGCGGTGTTTAGCGTCAGTTCTGATGGTGCTCTCAAAGAGCGTACGCAGTTGATTGATCACGCGAGCGGTTCTCATGCACACTGGACGGGCGTGGCGCCTGACAATCGATTTTTGTTTGTTCCTGATCTTGGTTTGGATCAAGTCGTTGCGCGGGGCCGCACCGGTCCAGCGCGCCATTCTCGCGGGCGATACGCAGACCGGGATCACGCTGATGCAGA
>JANNNN010000988.1:0-3116 GCA_031398555.1 Planctomycetia bacterium
CAATTTGCTCAGTATTTAATGCGGCTAGCCAAACATGTCAACTTAAAAG
Organism: Planctomycetia bacterium; assembly: GCA_031398555.1. Lineage (GTDB taxonomy): Bacteria > Planctomycetota > Planctomycetia > Pirellulales > Pirellulaceae > Aureliella. Next base: position 50 of record JANNNN010000988.1, read on the forward strand.
CAATGCGCAAAAACATTCGCGGCCCCAAAGTGCCGCAGCCTCCAAAGATAAGTGGCAACCGTGGCAACCACGTCGCAACGCAACGCATTCTAGAAGAAAGTCGGGGCTAATGCTGGCTTGAAAGCCGTCGGCTAACGCCTTCCGGCTGATAAGACTAAACCAACGTAACGACCATAATCGTAAGCGGGACGCTCTCGTTAGCCTCCGGTTGGAGACGTAACCGGAGGCTAACGCCTTCCGGCTGATAAGACTAAACCACCGTAACGACAATTATCCTAAGCGGGACGCTCTCGGTAACGTCCGGTTTCTGCCGTGACTCCGGGTGCTAGCGCACTGCGGCTAATCCCAAAATTAAATTGTGTTGAAGCACTAGGTCAAAATGCGCTCGAACCATGCGTTTGTCAGGTCGGTGACAAAGGTAACATCCGCGGGATTGTTGACGAGCAAATGGTCCGACCCGGGCAGGCAGATCAAACTGGCGGCCGCAGGCGGAATGCGATCGTCCATCGCTCTCTGCGTAAGCAGACCGTAAAGTCGCATCACATGGTCAAAGTGAACGGTTTCATCTTCGGGCGAATGGAAAAGCAAGGTCGGCTTTCCAAGTTTTCGCAGTCGAGCAGGTAGATCGAAGGAACGAAAATCAGCGACCATCTGCTTGGCAATCGCATAGGTTCGACCACCAATGGAGACTTGACCGACTCCTTCCGAACCGATCTTGGGATCCTTTCGCAGCAGCAAATCGGCCAGGTGAGTCGTATCGCTGGGCGAGGCCAGTGAAACAATCCCTCGAACACTTGGGATCTCTTCAGCCATCGACAAACTGCAGGCACCGCCAAAGCTATGTCCGATTAGGAAGCTCGGTGGTGTAAAGTTTTCGCTTAAGAAATTAGAGGCAGCCAGCAGATCGGCACGATTGGTAGTGAAATTCGTTAACGAAAAATCTCCTTGACTGCCGCCCAGTCCGGTGAGGTCATAGCGCAAGACCAAGTAGCCATGTTCAGCCAATCCGCGGCTGATGCGAACGATGGCTTTCAGATCTTTCGAACATGTGAAGCAGTGCGTAAAAAGTACCGTTGCTTTCGGGTGCGCATCAGGTACATCGATGATGCCTGCAAGTTGAAAGCCTGCGCCACCGCCAAACGAAACGCGTTCACTGCTACGAGCCAATTTGCATGCCTAAGTGAGAGTGACGGGAGAGCGAGGAGCGAGGCTCTGCCGAGTGTTTTTTGGCGAAACAATACGACTTTACTGTACCTCTGAAGGTAAACTTGTGGCGATGAGCTGCTTGGAACACCCCATGCAAGTTTGCAGGCACAGCTAAGTCGAAAGGAGTGCGGAGACATGCGCGGCCGAGCCTCGTTCTCCCGTTCCATTTTTTCACTCGTCGAAATGTTAGTTTCGATCGACAGTACCAAAGTTACCGCGCTTAATTGCAAGTGCCATCGCTTTGGGGACTTCGGCCTCAGCCAGTACTAAGCTTGCGCGGTTCTCGGCAACGTTAGCTCGATTTTCTTGTTCAGTCGCGATGGCTTCGGCGCGGCGAGATTCGGCAAAGGCGCGGGCCACGCGAACATCAGCCTCGGCTTGATCAGCCCGCAAGCGAGCACCAATGTTGTCTCCAACGTCGATGTCAGCGATATCGATCGAAACAATTTGGAAAGCGGTCTGCGCGTCGAGGCCGCGCCGCAGAACTGTCCGCGAGATCACGTCGGGATTGGCAAGCACGGATTGGTGCGACTCACAAGAACCGATGCTACTAATGATACTCTCACCAACACGCGCGATAATCGTTTCTTCCGTGGCACCACCGATCAACTGCTCAAGATTGGTTCGCACGGTAACGCGTGTTCGGACCCGCAGCTCCACACCATCTTTAGCAATCGCACTCAAGGTAGCTTTGCCGCTACGTTTCGGATCGGGACAATCTATGACTTTAGGATGCACACTTGTACTGACAGCATCCTGCACATCGCGGCCCGCTAAGTCGATGGCAGCCGCGCGATCAAAGTCAAGGTCAATGTCGGCGCGATGAGCAGCAATGATGGCCTGCATGACCTTCATCACATTTCCGCCAGCAAGATAATGGGCCTCGAGTCTTTGTGTAGTGATTCCGTTCCGAGAGGTGATATCCAAGCCGCTCTGGGCAGCCATGATTTTTGCATTGACGATGATGCTCGCTTTAACTTGGCGAAAGTACATTCCGACTAAGCTAACCATTGAGACTCGAGCGCTTGCGGCATACGCCTGGACCCATAGAGCGCCAAAGGCGGCGAACGAAATAAATGTGAACGCTGCCAACAGCAGCAAAAAGCCGATGATAACCCACCAAACGACGGTCGATGTTGACAGCTGTGCGACTAGAAGTTGATCCATTACAAACATCCTGACAAGAGTTTCACGGCGGCAGCACTAACTGGGGGCTTCACAGGGCAATTTCACAGGTGGCTGCGGCCCCATCATAACCTACAGGGGCGTAAGCATCTAGCTTGCGATTGCACCGAGGTAAATCGCGAGTCGCAGAACTACTGTACTACCCAAAATTCTGGGAGCATAAAAATCGCCCACAATACGTCCTGCACGACAGCGGCTGTCGGCTTGGAACCCATCGATTCGTTCAGCAATTGAAGCTCGCTCGCAGTCGGTTTCCTGGAAAGTGCGTATGCATATAAGAAATTGACTAAACCTTTGGAATCTCCTTCGAATCGCACCACTAACTTCGCAGCGCCCACAGCAAAAGCTTTCGACAATTCTGCTTCGTTGGCTAAGTCGATGGCTTCGAGCGTGGTGAGTTCCGTAGGCCGCATGGAAACAATCTGCTCTCGCATAGGCCGACCGAGCGAGCGCATCAACGCATTGTTTTTGATCAAAGAGGCTCGAACCATTGGCATGACTCCGCTACTTAACTGGCCAGTCACTTGACTAGCCTGAGGGTCGATTTGGTCTTTCCATGCGCCAACCGTCGGGACAATGCGAGCGTCTTGGAAGTCCTTCGCGAGGGCACCTAAACGACCTTCTTTGCCGTTCGGGACTTTTCCGCTCCATTGCCACGAACTGTCGGACACGATGG
>JANNNN010001164.1:0-2610 GCA_031398555.1 Planctomycetia bacterium
GGCCTCTGGGTCAGGCGTTTGACGTAGCGTCCTAATGACAAAGAGCTACTGCGTCACGAATTCTTTGGTGACGGTCACCTGATTGAAGGTTCGAGCGGAGGTATCTTCCATACGAATGGTAACTTTGACTCCGCGCAGATCCATCGGAAATGGCGCCGATGTTTCCAATTCGGTGGGGTCATCAATACCGGCACCGGACCCAGTATTGTCAACGCCATCGGTACCAGTATCGGGTACGTAGTTTCCGGCAACATATCGCCAACTATCCTTAGGAATTGAGGCTCCCCGCAACTGTAACACACCACGAAAGTTTACTCCGCCAATCTCAGCTTGCGTATTTCCATCGCCTTCAAACTTTGGGTACCACGTATCATACGAAGGCTGGAAAATGAGTAGATTAGGCGAGTACGCCGGTGGAAAAGGTATCGCGTTCGACTGGACTGCTAGTCCCGATTGATACAGCGAGTCGGTAAATGGCACTCCACTATTGAAGGCAATTCCACTCAATGGACTAATCAGCCGAGTGGCGATGGGTATCGTATACGATGGGAGTTGGAAGTGCACTTGCGACTTACGCCCCCAACCGATATCCACGAAATCCCCTTGTCCCACCGCTACGTTAGACGAATCAGAAAGCGCGGTGCCATAACCCGGATCGTTAGGCGAAACCACAGCCCCGGAAACATTGTAAAGTGGAACAGTTGGATCATAACCTTTTACATCAAAGGCTAACACATCGCTGGCTAAGACATCTTCACCGGTTCTATCATCCGTAAGCATAAACGCCGGGTGAATGAATCCAGATTGGTGCTCCAGCGGCGATATACTTGATGCACTAATCAACGCTCCCGGTTCGGCTAATGTATACGTCGTATCAAGTTTAGGGCTGAGTGCTAAGATTGGCATCGAGTAATCTGTACCGGAAACGAGAGGGATCTGCACGTGTGCAAAGCGGTTTGCAGGATTCGCCAAGTCTTCCAGGTTATTTGCAGCCACGGGACTTATTGCTGAATAAGGATCGACGCGGCGCATCGACAGATCACATTGCTGATGAGGTCCTGTCATGTCACAAGTCGGAGAAGGCAAGGTAATCGACGGGGCTGCGCCAAAGCTTGCGCCAGTTGACTGCGCAATCAACCAACCGGTGGCGCCAACAGTTCCAAATGGAAGAGCACCACTACTGGGCAAATTAAGGTCGGGACGAATTAGCAGTGTCCTGTAATGCAAGCGATAACTTGAAGGAAGATCAGTCGCGATGCCACTCGCTGGGTCCACAAGTTTGGCGTAATTTTCGGAGGGGTTCATTCGAAGATAGTAAGGGTTGCGCTCAGGATTCAATTCATTGGTGACCATCGGCTCAGCAAAAATAGCAATCTCCGCATGCTGAGCCGTGATGGTTACCATGTCTGTATCATTTGCGCTTGTGCCGGGATTCACGCCTTGCACAACAAATAATGGCACTTTCCCCACAAACCAATCGTCGCCTGCCCGAGCAGTGAACATGATGATATCATCGACATCACCCATTCGATTGAACGTGGATGAAATCATCCCATACGAATAATCAGTCAACGGACCGTCGTAGATCTTCAAGTAGCCGGCAACGTCTGTACCGGGCCTGGGGCTGGCGGTGCAGTTATTCAAATCAAGCTGAATACGGTAACCGACATTGCGCAAACGACTGTTCAGCTCCAGAGCGGCTCGGCCCTGCTTCATGCTGTCGCCAATCAGCTTGAAGACTTGAGCCAAAGAGACCATCATCAACAGAGTGACGACTGTGGCGACCAAGACTTCCACCAGCGTAAAACCGCCTCGCGACGTAGCGTAGCAGTGTCGCCTTTTGCCCCGCAAAAGAAGCGTCGGTCTCGACATTGGCGTCGGAAGTTCCGTTCGCTGTAATAATAATTTGGCTTGCGACATGAGGAGTTTCCTTGTTACGGATTCTTACTGTCCATTGTATTCACAACGAATGGCCAGCAATGCCGCAACTGCAATAGAAAAGATCGTTACAAGACGAGCACCGAGGGCTGATTTTTCCACAGCATCCTCCGGTCACTCTAACTATATTACTCCCCACGGTTTACATTGCACAACCTCGGCTCACTTAAGTCAAGTCTTTTGAACGCACTTTGGAGCGACTTTTGCGAAACCTACACTTTTGGTTCGCTGGCGGAATTGGCGTATTACTTGCAGTCTTCGCTTTCTCAGTCCTGCGAATCGCATGGTCCGAGTCGCTATGGCTGGACGAATTGCATACGTCCTGGTCCGTCTCCGGAGCGTGGCATGACATCGCCAGTCGAGCCGTCGCTGGCAATCAGACTCCCCTCTATTTTTGGTGCGTTCGGCTAGTCTCCGAGACACTTGGTCGCCCCGCTGGTCAATCGTCAGAGTTCATTTTGCGGCTGCCTTCAGTCGTCGCCTGGGTGCTGGCGATCTTTTTGGTGACGTGGAAAGTCCGTTCAAAAACCGCAGCGCTCGACTCGCGAGGGTGGCTGTTCGCGATTTGCGTTGCGAGTTGGATCGTGTTCGATCGCTTGCAGTGGTTTTTCGCTTCGGAAGCTCGGCCCTATGCGTTCGTACAGCTGATCTCATTGGCGGGATGGTGCTGCG
>JANNNN010001167.1:0-3086 GCA_031398555.1 Planctomycetia bacterium
ATCGACTTTCCGGAGATTGAAAAAGCGATTGTCGAAGGGGATTGTGTCGCCGTGGTGGTCGATCCGCTACTGCCGAGTATGGCTGAGCTAACGATTGCGTGCGTCGGATATTTGCTTGAAAACGGCGTCACTCCAGACCAGTTGGTCAGCGGTGACGCCTTTGTCCAGCAAGTAACTTACGCAGTCAAGCGTCAACTCAGCCATACTTGGTAGGAGTGGATCGACCACCACGGCCACTCGGTCCCCTTCGATGATCGCTTTTTCGATAGCTGGAAAATCGATCGGATTGGCGAGTGCTGCGCGAACATCTTTGGCTAGATCTTGGCTTGCTGGCAATCCGCAACCCTCCCACGACCGGAACTCTCCGTCGTAATTAAACTCCCATTTTGCAGAGACTCCAAAGCGTATTTCAACTTTTTGCATGCAACACCAATATGAGAAATCAGGATTTCGACCACAAACCACAGCTATCGGGTCGCACGGGTTCTTTGACAAGTAGCGAGAAAGGAGCGGAAGATTGTGTTTCTATCAGCCGGAATGCACAGCCACGCCTCGATTCCAGCCAAGATCGCTCTCCCAAATTGTACACTTTGACTCTATAATCCCGAGCTTCACTCGAAATAGCGAGACCGTAGCTTAGGCTTCCAGCCTGAGAAATAAGTTGCTTAGGCTTCCAGCCTGAGGAAATTCCTACGGGGCTTTGCAAGCAAAGCCCGCACTTAACAAACTCGGCAAGCTGGAAGCTCAAACAACAAAACTTTGAATGCGAATACTACAGGAGTCATCCCGGTGACCAGTGCCCCATCAACATCGACGATCGAACCCACCACCACAAAGCAGACCGCGATTCGCGTTTATAACACGCTGACTCGCCAGAAAGAACCGTTCAAAACGCTGGTGCCGGGCAAAGTCGGAATGTACCTGTGCGGTCCAACGGTTTACGCCGAAGCCCACATCGGCCACATGGTTGGGCCGGTCATCTTTGACACGATCAAACGCTATCTAGTCTACAGCGGTTATGAAGTCACGCTAGTTGTAAACATCACCGATGTCGACGATAAACTGATTGCGTCCAGTCGCAAGCGCGGGATCACGATGTCCCAAGTCGCAACTGAGATGACAATGGATTACTTGTCCAATCTCCAGTCGCTGGGCGTGAACCAAATCGATCACTTGCCACGTGCGACCGATTACATGGACGAGATTATTGAATTCGTCAAAGAGTTGATCTTAAAAGGTTTTGCGTATGCGAGTGGCGGGGATGTGTTTTTCGATGTGACTCGCGACTCAAGCTACGGGCAACTGAGCAATCGCACGGCTGATAGCCAGCAAGGCGAAGGCGGCGAAGCGGCGTCGAAAAAGCGATCCTCGGGTGACTTTGCATTGTGGAAGTCAGCTAAAGAAGGCGAGCCGGCTTGGGACAGTCCTTGGGGCAAAGGCCGTCCCGGTTGGCACATTGAATGTTCCGCGATGAGCCGTAGCATTCTTGGCAAGACATTTGATATCCATGGCGGCGGCTTGGATCTAGTGTTCCCCCATCATGAGAACGAGTTAGCCCAGAGTCGTTGCTGCCACGGTGCTCCGATGGTCAGCTACTGGATGCACAATGGACTGATGAAGCGCGATGCAGGCGCCGGGAAACTAGGCGGCAAAAGCGACCGCGCCGCTGCTCCCGAATCTCCTGAAGGGGATGTGTCGGGCAAGATCAGTCGCAGTAAAGGCGCCGGCGGCTTGGCGAAGTTGATCGATGCCCAGACCGGCGAGCGAATTCGGTTTTTCTTGTTACGATCACACTATCGGTCGACCAACGTCTTTGGCGACGAAGGATTAGAAGAAGCTGGTCAAGCTCTCAACGCTTTCTATCGTTTGATTCAACGATTCGATCGCATCACCGGTGAGGCGTTTTATTCGCAAGTCGGGAAGTCCGGAGAGATTGAAGAGTTGACCTATGCCAAGTCGCGAGTGGATGGCGATGCGGTGTTGGCTGGCGCGGGCCGGGAAGGCCTGTTGGCGGAGATTGCGAAACTGAGAAGTTCGTTCCTTGAGAAAATGGACGATGATTTTAATACCGGCGGTGCGGTCAGCGATCTGTTTGAAATGTCGCGAGCTTTAAACCGATTTGTCGATCAGAACTTTTTGGAAGACTCGAAGAAGCGGACTGTCGAGAACATCGACACGTGGCGAGCGGGCATGCGTGTGCTTAGAGAACTAAGTGCCATTCTTGGATTGTTTGTGAAAGCACCGGAAAGAGTCGGCGGCGGCGACACACAACTTATCGATGGCTTGATGGGGTTGCTCATCGAATTGCGAGCCAACGCGCGAAAGAACAAAGACTTTGCAACATCTGATTTGATTCGCGATGGTTTGCTCAAGCAGAGCATTTCGCTTCAGGACTTAAAAGAGGGAACCACTTGGGAGAAGGCTTGATGACGACTCTACATTTGCATCAGCGCGTCATCAGCCCAAGCGAGTGCTTTGTCCACATTAGATTTTGGGGTTGAGTGTCGCACAATTGTCCCAATTGTAGCAGCTACGATTGGGACAATCGTGCGACAATAAAACCACAAACCCTCCTTGGCTCGTTGATAAATGACTGACAAGGCGAAGTAGGCCGTCACGCTTACCAAGATGTGCGACACGCTAAAACGCCAGCGTTTGGACGATTCTTCGGGACGACTGCTTTGCGATAGATGTAGTCGAGTGAGCAGCAGGAACAACAGAACAGCAGAGATTGAAATGCCCAAGCCGATCCAACCCACGACCGGCGCTGGGCGACTTTGATCTGCTACGAACCAGCTACCCAGTCGCCACTTCGGCCGTAAGTCCCTTTTATTCGGCAATCTGTATGGCAGTTAGAATAGCAGCATCCAAAAAGCGGTGACACTCGTACTAAATCTTAGGTTTGAGGTTTCACAAGCGAGATCGCCAAAAGGATTGTGCGTCCCATGCAGATAAAGAGAAAACACGGATTTACGCTAGTTGAATTGCTGGTGGTGATCGCAATCATTGGCGTACTGGTCGGCTTGCTACTGCCCGCAGTTCAAGCCGCTCGTTCGGCGGCTCGTAGGATCAGCTGTGACAACAAC
>JANNNN010000623.1:0-5792 GCA_031398555.1 Planctomycetia bacterium
CCTTAAGTCTAGATCCGAAACCTTAAGTCTAGATCCGAAACCTTTGTCTATTGAAAGGCGGTCGTCGTCGATTGGGTTTACTTTGTTGGCGATTCAAATATTTGTCGGTGATTCAGGCGTGGGCAAATTTCACCTTTTCTATGATAATGGGAAGATTGTTATGTTGCAAATTGCAGAGTACTCTCGGCGGGCTGGAATCCTATCAAGTTATGCGATGTGCCTGTGCCTACTGGTTCCAGGTTGCGGCAACCCAGGAATTGGGACCATTCCCGTAGGAGGGACTGTGTTAGTGGACGGCAAGCCCATGGAAGGCGCGATGGTAATTTTCCATCCGGAGTCGCCCGGTGGACGTGCTGCTTCGGGCAAAACAGATGCTAGTGGTGTATACAAACTGACCACGGAGACCAGCGGCGATGGCGCATTGGCGGGAGCGTATCAAATCTCGGTCTCCAAGCACGTCAATGCCGCGGACGATTTGCCAACGAACGTGGATCCCAATGACCCCGCTTCGCTCGACGCGATTTACTCAAAGGTTGATGCCAGGAAGAAGCAAGTATCGAAAAACTTCATTGGCAAGCAGTACGAAAACCCTAAAGGCTCTGGCTTAACGGCCACTGTGGAGAAAGGAAAAGAAAACAAGTTTACCTTTGAAGTGAAGAGCAAATGAGTTGCGAGTAAGGGGGAGCGGTGGATCCTAAAGTTCGTCAGGCTATTTCATTCTGCTTCTTGCTCCTGCTTGTTGGATCGACGGCGGCTTGGTGGGGCATTGGCGCGTGGACTGCCCAGAGCGTTCCGGGAAATCGAATTTCAATACTGGACGAAGATTATCCAGAAGCCAAGTTTTTTGCGTCTGCTTCGCAAGAGGAGTTGGTCGACTTGGCTGGCGACCAGGTCAAGAGCTTGCTGACGCGGTTCCCCAGTTCAGTCGCTGCAATCAATGTTAAAGCTAATCGCGATTTCCTGTTGAACGATATGGTCGCTGCCGAGGAAGCTTGGAAGTCCGCGTTGGCCTTGGAACCTCGTAATCCGGATGCGCTGTTTGGATTAGCCAATCTTGCCTTTCAAGCGGGAGAGTACGATGAAGCAATTGCAATATGTGAGGGTCTTTTGCGCACTAGCCCAGGCAACCCTCGCGTCCCTTTGCTGCTGGCCGATTCGTTCATGAATAATGGTCATGGGGAATTGGCGGTGTTAGTGTTGGAGCAACACATTCTCTCGGAGCCGACTTCGGTGCAGGCATTTGAAATGCTGGGTTCCGCTCTGTTGGCATTGGGTAGTTACCACAAAGCCATCGACTGTTTCACACATGCATTGAAATTCGCACCGAATTCGAAGGACGCGTATTATGGATTGGGGCAGGCCCACGCCGGGTTGGGCGACAAAGACAGAGCGGCTGAAGCTATGCAACAGTTCGCAAAGCTGGCCAATTCGCGAAGTCAATCCACTACGATAGAAGCCCAAGCCTTCCAAGATCGCGATCAGGCCGCACATGTCGCGGCCCAAGCTTACTTGGATTCGGCATTGGTTTACAAGACGGCCGGCGACTTGCCCGCGGCGCAAGCGAGAATTTTGAAGGCACTTCGACTGCAACCGAACGTGGTAGCTTGGCTCGAAGAACTTCAGCGTGTGCTGCAGCTTCAAGGCCTGCGTCCGCAGGCTGCTGATGTGGGCGAACGCTTGGTCTTTCTTTTGCCCAAAGACGTCCGGCATTGGTTGACACTCGGTTCGCTTTATGCTGAGCTAGAGCAGCCCGAACCAGCGATTGCAGCTTTTCGTATAGCTATTGAACTAGCTCCTGATAACTCTGAGTGCCAAGCGGCCAAGGCGATCATTGAACGATTGAAGTAACAACGATTGATGTAACAATGTGCCTACCCACTTGCTCCCGCCCTTGTCTGGTAATCATTTCTGTGTGTTGTGCCATCGCCAATCCGCTATCGGCAACCGGACAGGTACGATCGCCATTTCTTTTGACCGATTCAACTCTCGACAGTGGCTTGGAGTTTCAACATTGCGACGGCAGTTCTGGAAAGCACTACTTGGTTGAAGCAGTGGCGTCGGGACTGGCCTCCTTTGACTATGATTCCGATGGCCGAATCGATGTCTACTTTTTGAACGGTACGCAACTTCCACTGGCCGATCGACCTCAATCGGTAGACAAATCGCAACCCCTGAACCACTTGTTTCGCAACCGAGGCGATTTCCATTTCGCCGATGTGACTGACGCAAGCGGTTTGGGGGATCCCGGCTTCGGATTGGGCGTCTGCATTGGCGATTATAACAGCGACGGATTCCAAGACGTTTACCTGAGCAACTACGGCCCTAACGGACTGTATTGCAATAACGGCGACGGGACGTTCACTGCCATTTTGGACCAACCCAGTCTTGGGTGTGGAGGTAAGGTTGGCGGCGGTTGCTGCATGCTTGACATGGACAGCGATGGTGATTTGGACATCTACGCAGCCGCCTACATTCATCTCGATTACTCGATTCCGCCCTCCTATTTTCGTGGCCGCAACGTTTACGGAGGTCCGCTCTTGTTTCCTAAGCAACCCGACCATCTATTGGAAAATAAAGGTGATGGGAATTTCGAAGATGTCTCAGCCTCGGCCGGGATTGATGCAGTTACCGAGTGGGGAATGGGGACTATTTGCTTTGATTACGACCAAGATGGAGACACCGACATTTTTGTCGCTAATGACTCCACTCAAAACACGCTGTGGCAGAATGATGGAACCGGTAAATTTACAGATGTCGCTCTCAACTGTGGGATTGCATTCGATCACCGCGGTGATGCCCAAGGGAGTATGGGAATTGATGTCGCTGACTTTGATGGTGACCAACGGCCAGACCTATATCAAACGTCTTATACCAGACAGCTTCCGACGCTGTATCAGAATATGCGAGGTGATATCTTTCGAGATGTCACCTTGAAAACCGGCGCCGGTGCTGGGATGTTCTACGCGGTGAATTGGGGGACCGGCTTTGCTGATTTCGACAACGACGGAGACAAAGACATTTTTGTTGCGAACGGCCATATTCACGACAACTTGGATGATCTGGACAGTACGGTTAGCTATAAAATCGCCAATGTGATACTGGAAAACCAGCGCGGAAAGAAGTTCGTGGATGTTTCCAATACCAGTGGCACCGGCTTGCTTCCTGTCGAGAGCAGTCGCGGGATTGTCATCGAAGATTTTGATAACGATGGACGACCGGATGTCGTTGTTCTCAATTCTCGCTCGAAGCCCACTGCGATCAGGAATGAAACGCCTGGCGATGCACATTGGGTCGAACTGAATTTCGTGGGAATTAAGTGCAATCGCGGCGGGGTTGGATCGCAAGTGCTAGTAACTACGCAATTGGGAACGCAGCTCTTGGAAGTTCATAGTGGGCGTGGATATCAAAGCCACTTTGGATCGCGTTTGCATTTTGGATTGGGCTCTGCGGAAACCGTTAAGCGACTGGAAGTGCGTTGGCATGGACAGGCAGTTCAGGTCTTCGAGGGGCTGCCTGCGAACAGAGATTATCTTATTCGAGAAGGCGATCCACCCATCGAATTGAAGGCCGCTCCATGAAACTGACTCACAAATTCGATGGCGATACTCCTAGTGCTGAAAGTTCACCGCTCCAAGCTCAGCCCGCACTGCCGTCTTTGCATGGGCTTTGGTTGTGGAGAGCCGGTGTAGGGCTGCTGCTTACAGTGGTTGGCGTAATTGGCTTTGGCAGCTCTGCTGGCTGGTTTGCAATGGATAGTCGAGATTTAGCAAACAAGAAGTCCAAGAACTTGGCCTCTGCGGCAAACGAGCTTGTGCCGGCCGGGACCCTTAACCAGCCTATGCCAAATGCCGCTCAGGCCCGAGGTGCGGCGATTACCTCTGAAAACACTCTTACTCCACCATCCAACCCACCACCGTTGGCCGCACTAGTACCTGATAATAGCCTGGAGATCATTGCCGAATGTCGGCGGGTGGCTCAGCATTTGCGGCAAATCTTTCCGAACTCCTTGGAAGCCCAAGAGATGCAAGCCCGTGTTGAATTTCAATTGGGTGATGTGGAGCAGGCGCGGGCGATATGGTTGAAAATATTAGACGTAGAGCCCAATTACGTGCATGCGCTCCGCGGTGTAGGTGATGTGTGCACGCTGAATGGAGAGCTGAAAGAAGCGGTGCGGTATTTTCGACGGGCTGTTCTAGCCGATCCCGAGGACCTCACGCGGCAGGTGACCTTAGGGGTCGCACTTTTGCAAGCTGCCGAAGTTGAGCAAGCAACGGAGGTTTTGCGAACGGTAATAGGCCGTGATCCGCAGCATGTTGGCGCGCATGCGGAATTGGGGCGGGCACTGTCCCAGGCAGGAGATTTCCGATCCGCTCGGACTCATTTCGAAGCAGCGTTGAAAGAAGAGTCACGCCTAGCTGATCCTTCAAAAGTCCATTTGGGTTTGGCAACTGTTCTTCAACGCTTGGGAGATAAAGAGCAGGCCAAGCACCACCAGGAAGAATACTCGCGACTTCGCAAGTCAGTTAACGAGCAACGCAAAGGAGAGCGGCAGGATTACGATGATGTCAAGGCGATCGGCCTGGATGCGGCTCGCCTTTACGTCGATATGGCTCGAGTGTATTTGGTGGGTAGGCAAGCCGCCTCTGCAGAATTACTGTTGCTTCGCGCCAGCCGTATGAATCCTACAGATGTCGAATGCAGACAAGCGTTAGCGTTCTTAGCAGTCAATCAGGACCGCTTGCCGGACGCAATTCGTTGGTTGCGGGAGCTAGCGGTGCTCAAGCCTGATGACTTCACGGTAACGGCTGAGATCGCGCGGCTGTACGTCCAGATGGGCGATCCTGAAAACGCGGAGCGATACCTTAAGGAGTATCTGGAGACGCAACCGAAGTCTGCTGCTGCCCTGGGCGCTTTAGCCGAGTTTTACTTGGTTGTGACCTCGGACGGTCCCAAAGCGGTCGAATTTTCTCAGGCGTGCGCCGAAGCTCAACCTACCGCGGAGAGTTTTTCGAGAGTAGCCGCTGCTCACCAACTTGCTGAGAGCCCAGCGGAAGCGATCGCTGCACTTGAGCGGGCCCTGGAGCTTGCACCTAGCAATGCTGTCTACATGCAGCGTCTAGCATTGCTTCGCGAAACGCACCCTGATGTCAACCCGTCGAAGAAACCTTAAGCAATGTGCAGAGCCACGATTATTCGAAACCTGCTTGTTACCTGGTTGTGGATTAACTTAGGCACCTCGCTTCATTCCCAGCCACCGAATTCCCAACAACCATCGTCGATTGTCTTAAACGACGTCACTCGCGAAACAGGTATCGACTTTGTTCATACTGACGGAAGTAACGGACATTTTTTTTTGATTGAGAGCATGAGCGCAGGGTTAGCCGTAATCGATTTCGACTCCGATGGAGACCTGGATATCTACTTCCTCAATGGAGCTCCGATTCAGGCCCTGCCGGATCAACCGCTTAAGTTGAATGCTCTTTATCGCAACGATGGAAACTGGAAATTCACAGATGTCACGAGGGCGGCCAAAGTTGGTGATCCGCACATGGGGCTGGGCATTGCTTGTGCCGACTACGATAACGACGGCTTTGTCGATATCTACTTAAACAATTACGGCGGAAACATTTTATATCACAATAATGGTGATGGCACCTACTTCGAGATGACGGACTATGCAGCGGTGGGAAATGGCCAACGAGTTGGTGGAGGAGCTAGTTTTTTTGATATGGACGTCGATGGCGACTTGGATCTGTATGTAGGCAACTACGTTCGCTTTAATAGTGCCCGTC
>JANNNN010001256.1:0-1955 GCA_031398555.1 Planctomycetia bacterium
GCATCTGCACAACCTATTGTTCAGTCGCAACAAGGTGACGAACTTCCACTAACGCCACGCCAGCCAACAGGATATCTGGGGGCGCTCGGCACATACTGTACGATCGAAGGGGTGCTATACGATGGCGGTGGAAAGGTGGAATCAAACACGCTGGTGGTCGATATCGTCGATGGTAAGAGTCTCGACAAACCAATCCACATCCTCGTAAAGAATACTCGAATTCCCCCGAAGGTCCGCTGTGTCTTGAAGGGGTATGAGTTAGGCGCGATGATCGGTCGGCCACCTGCAGAGTATGATCTAACGAAGGAACTCGGTGGAGATCCCGATGAACTTGCCAAACGCGATGCGACTCCCTGGCGATGGCGTCCATTTTTCGTCCCGCTGATTGCAACCGAACCAAAGGGGTTGGAAGTCTCAACAGAATGGGGCATAACCAAGCGGTGAACGGGAGCCGCCGATAACGCGGAAATTGAAATCATAGTGTTTTGGCGGCGGCCCCGTTATCGCCGCCGTTCGTCGGTCAACCGTTACTGCTGATTGATGCGCTTGCAACTCCCATGCTCGACGAGCCTGACCTTCACTGCAATGACGCTTGCAAAAAGCAAACGTGAAGCACTTCGGTAGTGACCACCTTGGATCTTAAAACCGAACCGAACATGCACTAGAATCTCAACGATCAACTTGCTGACAAAACGACGCGCGAACGAATTCCAATAATCGACCAGCGCCGCAAAAAGTTGCCCTGACATTCATTGGACGCTACACTTACAAGTCAATCGTCGGTTGCTGCGGCCACGTAAAGCCGCAGCCCAAAAACCGACGAACAAAAAAATCCACCGAAGTTGCGAATACGGTCGTTTCCCATGGTGGCCCAATCCCTCGCAACGGCGGTGATTTTACAACGTTCGTCGAAATAGTCTAATTACCCAACATGACAACCGACGTTGCGAGGCTTCCGGAGTACGCTAAGTTGATGGAGGTGGTCGTACTAAACCTTCGGATGCGTATTCGCTACGGCGAGGAAATCTCGATTCGCGAAGTGCATGACTTAATGGATGCAATACATAACATCCCACAATTGCTTATAGCGTGTGATGGCTGGCATGTTCCCGCGAATATTGATTTTGATCTACAGCGATATGATGAGAAATGGCCGAAGCAAGTAGGATGTTCCCGAATTAGTCTCGTTGAGACAGTTGTTCGTATTCGTCGTGAAGAATACGATCCAAATGAGACCGAAGGAGAGTCCTAATGCCCAACGGAAAACCCGGTGATCATCCGATAACGGACATTGTGAATCACAAGGTACCAACCTACACTCCAGAGATTGACGAACTTGTTCGTACACTCGTGAAACTGGGCTATGCCGACACAGTTGAACGAATTTTGTTTGCTCACAGTGGATTGCCAAGCAAGGAAGAGATCGGCGAGATCAAAAAAGCATTAGAATCCGTTTGCAAATCCCTGTAGAATCGACGAACAAAGGATTGCAGCGAAGTGCTCGATCGGCCGTTTTGACTTGCGTAGAGTCAACCACGCGCACTCGCTGACTCCAGGCGTTCGTCCTTTCGAGACTCGCTGACAGTTTGCCGTTATGCTAGACTTTCAGTACAATGCTGTCGGAGGTATTTGATGTCAATTGAAAATTTGCTGTCGACACTAACGCAGGCTGAAAAACTGGCTGCAATCGATTTCCTGTGGCGCGATTTGGCTGCTAAACCTGCAGAGCTTCTGTCTCCTGAGTGGCATGGAGACGTATTGCAGGCTCGCATTGAGAACCCTTCGAGTAAACCACGACTGGCGGTGGATGCTGCAATCGACGAGGTCAAGGAACGTCTCAATGCGCGTCGAACTCAGGGATGAAGCGAGGGAAGATCTCGTCGATGGTGCCTCATTTTATGGAGAGCAATCGATGGGACTTGATGAGCACTTCCTCGAATGCTTGCGATCTGATT
>JANNNN010000635.1:0-3474 GCA_031398555.1 Planctomycetia bacterium
CTGACCGGAATCAACTCCGACCGCGCGAAGGTAAGTATGAAACAGTTGTCCGTGATCCACTTGGCCATCAGTGACTTCGGTCCCTTCGGCATTGGTTTGACCGAAGACGGCCCCCCGAGCCACTTTGCCGCCGGCCATTACGACCGACCACGCCTTCGACCAGTGATCGCGACCGTAATAAAGATTGATGTTAGGTGTACGGCCGAACTCGCTGAGCACCACGACCAACGTTTGGTCCAGCATTCCGCGCTCAGAAAGATCATTGACCAAGCTCGCAAAAGGTCGATCGAATTCACCGAGCTGCTCGATGTGAAAGTTGAAGTTTTCGTTGTGGGTGTCGTAATTGCTATGCGTGACTTGAACAAACGACACGCCATTTTCAAGTAATCGCCGTGCAAGCAAACATTGCCGACCGAAATCGTTATTGCCGTAGCGTTCTAAATCCGCCGCGGGTTCTTTAGCGACATCGAACACGTCGCGGCGTTCCATGAGTCGCAGGCCTTGTTCGTAACTGTAGGTGTAAGCGTCGGTGATCGCAGTTCGTTGACGGCTGAGGAAATGCTCGTTCGCTTTGCGGCGAAACTCATGACGTCGCAATTCAGCTTGATCTGAAATCGCTTCGGGCTTCACCGAATTTTGCGGCGGTTTGTCTCCGCCCAGCGAGATACTCGAGTACTTCGGACCTAGATAAGCGGCTTCGTTTCCACGTCCGCCAGCTCCACCGGGCGTTACTAAAATATGCCCTGGCAATCCCTTCGATTCATCGCATAGAGTCCGAGCAGCCACAGCCCCGATCTGAGGATAATCGGCAGCAGGGGTTTGACGGCGACCGGTAAGCATCATATAAGCCCCTTTGCCGTGATCATCCTCACTGGTGTTCACTCCGCGGAGCAAACACAAGTGATGCATCTGCTTCGCCGTATGAGGAAGCAATTCGCTGATGTGAATCCCCGGAACACTTGTAGCGATGGATCGAGTCGGTCCGCCGGTTTTCGTTCCAGGTTTTGGATCCCAACTCTCCAATTGACTCAACCCGCCATGCATGTTGAATACGACCACTCGCATATCACGCTGCTGAAGAGCTTCGGCAGCTGCCCCGCGTGTTAAACAACTTAGTCCGCCAGCCATGATGCCGCCACCCACGGTCCCGAGAAACCGTCTCCGGCTCGCTGAATGCTCTTGCGATTGGCAAGCGTATTTGGCTCGCATTTTGATCTCCATATAAAGGTGGATTCGCTGCCTAGGCTACTAGCCTGGGTGGGCAACTTTAAAAACTCAAGCATTACTTTCTGGGCATTAAATCCCCAGGCTGGAAGCCTAGGCTACGTTAGTTCATGAATCGGAACTCGGCACTTGCGAGTAATCCCCAAACCATTTCTTGTATCACGGCGCTGCGACCGTCTCCCGCGGCAACAATTTGATCATTGACCATTTTGACTTCTTCCGCCACTGGCTGACGAGCCAACAGCGTCCAGTAAATGACGCGGGCAATTTCGGCGTTGTCTGTCAGCGCGATCGCTTGCTGCGTCACATTATTATTGCCAGGGCCAGCCCAGGCAAAAACACTTCCTGCATTCGCCGTGTATAGGGCTTGGTCAGCCGAAGCGAAAAAGTCGTCTTCTGTTTTGTCTGGCCCGGATGCGAACAGCAAAACGTACACATCAGCATTACCTCGCAATTTGTCATGCGCGCCTCGCACAGCCTGCCGATGTCGAGAGGCCTTGGCAGCCGCATCCGCGTCAGCGGCCAACGGTGTTTGCTTTTCAAGTTCCGCGGCTTCGGCTCGAATGTAGGCGTCGAGCACTCCAGTAACGCGTAAGGTACTCCAGCACAATTGTTCCGGTGTAAGGGCTTGCAGGGAAGCGGTTGCTACCTGTCGAGAGGCATCAGCATGGATCGTTGTCCACGTTTCGCTAACCGCTGTCTTAGCCGCAGATAACGCCGCTTCCTTAATGGAAATTGCAATCTTTGCGCCAGCAATTCGCTCGTCAATCGATTTCTTAGCCGTTTGATAGTTTGTCAGTTCCTGCGACTTTGCTACTGAAGTTGCCGTTGCAGCAGCTACGGCCTTCTTAGCCACGTCGAGTGCCGTGAGCATCGCTCCAGCTTGATTGCGACGCGCCTCCAATTCGGTCGTGATGGCAGTTTGAGCAGCGGCTAACGGTTCGGCCGTCGAAACCAACTTGGCCGACGACGCCAGTACCTCAAGCGATTGCTGCAATAAAGCCATATCGGCGGCGTGCCGAGTAATTACATCAGTCGCTTTGACTACCTCAGATGCAGCCCTTTGTTCTTCCGCCTGGGCAGCAGTTAGTTGTGTCTGCGCACTCGCAATCAATTCGTTGACTGCTGGCAATTCTGACTCGATCGTCACGACAGCTTGAGTCGCATTGGTCAATTCACCAGCCAATTGAAGGCTGCTATCGGCTCCATCTAACCATGCGAGCACACTTTCATTCATCTTCGTCAAACGCTCATTGACTTTAAGAGCCGTACAAGCTTCCGACCATTGCGAGCGACTGGAAACCATCGCGGCGTCAGCAGCCGCCAACGATTGGTGAACAGGCTGCAACTTCGCAACCACCTCTTGCACTTTGGCTGTCGTTGCCGCCAATTCCGGGGCGGTTGCGTCGGCTGCGGTTTGCGTATCGGCAACGGCTTTGTCGAGTTCGGGCAGGCTAGCTCGAGCGACATCGGCACGCTGTTTCGCAACCGCAATCGCCTGTTTCAACTCAGCATCTTCGCCACCGGCTAGATCGGCCGCTTGTTGCAACTTGGCAGCGGATTCGCTGAGCAATCCGATGCGAGAAGCAGTGTCAGTTTGTCGCTTCTGTGCGGCCGCTAACTTACCGCCGGCATCGTTGGATTTCTTCTTCGCCGCCAACATGGCAGCTTCCACCGCGTCCAGTTCCATTCGAGTCTTCGCTCGCTCGCCTTGAATCGTTCGCCAAGCATCGCGTGCCGTCTCATAGGCCTTGAGCGTTGTTGACTCCGCTGTAACCAAAGCAGCTTCACGCGATTTCGCGTCCGAAAGTTTCGCGGTAGCTGACACTCGAACAGTGCCCAGGTTTGGATCAGCCGGAGTGAGTGCAGTGGCGGCCAATTGCGATTCAATTCGAGTCAACCCGCCGCGACGATAGGCCTGCGTTAGAGTCACCTGCTTCAGGAATTTCCTGGGTCGCATTTCGGATTCAATTAAACCGTCGGAGATTAAAGCGAGCAGCGCCGGATGGCTGGCGGGGTTGTTGGGATGATGCATATCAAGTGGTTGCACCAAACCTTGTCCAAACGCCAGCGACCAAAAACGATTCGCCCAGTTCTCAACGAAGGCTCGATTGGTCCGCGTCGCCAGTTGCTCTGCTAGAGCTTGCCTACGGCTGACCTTGGGAGGCATGGCTGCTCCAGCCAGTGAACCTGCGGGGGCTTCAACAATGTAGCGGGCGTCGGGCATTTGATATTCTTCAAATTGCTCCG
>JANNNN010001279.1:0-2162 GCA_031398555.1 Planctomycetia bacterium
ACTCGCGGTTGACGATAGCGCCCACCTGAAGGGCACTGAGGAACTGCGGGCCTCGAACTAACTTTAACGTCAGCCATTGGTGCGAAACTCCGCACAAAGAGACTGACGAACGACCGAAAAACAACTGACAAACAACCTCAAAGCTGCGGCGTGAAAGCGTTCGCAGCCATGACGGTAAACGAAATCCTGGTTATATTCACTTTCCGGGCCGAGACCTCCCAGTCTCGACTGGACACGATGTCACGAACGGAGCCCACGGTGCGCACACAACTTTCATTGCAAGGAATTAGTCGCTTAGTTGAAGGAACGCTCGACAATCCGGCCCAGATGCTCGGACCGCATGCAATTGATTGCGGCGACCGGTCAGCGCTGTCGGTGCGAGCTTTCCTGCCCACTTGCGAACAGGCTTGGTTGGTAGATCACAACCACAGCGAAGTTCGACCGATGCGACGCATTCATCCCTCAGGATTTTATGAAGCGATTTGCCCAGCCGGGGATTCGAATCAAACCGCAAATTACCGACTCCGAGTTGCCTCGAAGAATGGCGAAATTACAGAGATGCACGACCCGTACGCAGTCCAACCCCTCGTGACTGAATTCGATTTGTTCCTCTTCGGCGAAGGTCGAAATTGGAAGATCTATGACAAGCTCGGCGCCCACTCGCGAGCGATCGATGGCCAAACTGGGCTGAATTTCGCCGTCTGGGCACCCAATGCGCAGCACATCCAAGTCGTCGGTGATTTCAACCATTGGGACGGCGCGCAGCACATTATGCGCAAACACATACCCGCCGGTATTTGGGAATTGTTCGTACCCAATATAGGCATGGGACAGAAGTACAAGTTCCGCGTGAAAACTTGCGACGGCCAAACGATCGATAAGACCGATCCGTATGGCTACTACGCTGAAATGCCACCCCGAACTGCTTCGATTGCCACCGACCTCAACGCGTACAGTTGGCAGGACAACGATTGGATGAATCGCCGCGCCGCTGAGGATCAGCTGCGCAAGCCGATCTCGATCTATGAACTGCATCTCGGTTCATGGCGCCGCGACCCCGAAGGCCATCATGGTTGGATGAACTACCGCAAAATCGCCCATCACCTCGTTGAATATTGTCGCGAGATGGGCTTCACGCACGTCGAACTGATGCCCATTAGCGAGCATCCATTCACCGGATCTTGGGGTTATCAGACGGTTGGCTACTACGGCGTAACCAGTC
The DNA here is from genome assembly GCA_031398555.1 of Planctomycetia bacterium. Classification (GTDB taxonomy): domain Bacteria; phylum Planctomycetota; class Planctomycetia; order Pirellulales; family Pirellulaceae; genus Aureliella. Next base: position 1,223 of record JANNNN010001279.1, read on the forward strand.
GATATGGCACACCTGAAGACTTCATGTACTTCGTCGATTACTGCCATCAGAACAATATCGGAGTCCTTCTGGATTGGGTTCCGGCTCACTTCCCTAAAGACAGCCATGGCTTGCGTCGCTTCGACGGTTCGGCTTTGTTTGAACACGAAGATCCACGTCAGGGTGAGCATCCCGACTGGGGCACAATGATTTTCAATTACGGACGTAACGAAGTTCGTAATTTCTTGGTCTCAAACGCGCTGTTTCTTTACGACAAGTACCACATTGACGGTCTGCGTGTCGATGCGGTCGCCAGCATGCTATACCTCGATTACAGCCGCAAAGCGGGCGAGTGGGTGCCGAACGCCTACGGTGGTCGCGAAAACCTGGACGCTATCCATTTTCTTCGTGAGTTCAACGAACAATCCCACGCCCAGTATCCAGGTGTGCTCACAATCGCCGAAGAATCGACCGCATGGCCCGGTGTCAGCCGAACAACGGCCTGCGGCGGACTCGGTTTCTCAATCAAGTGGAATATGGGATGGATGAACGATACGCTCCGCTACATGCGGCACGAACCGATTCATCGCCAATTTCATCACGACGAGCTAACTTTCAGTTTGATATACGCGTTCACGGAAAATTTCGTAATGCCGTTGTCGCACGACGAAGTTGTCCATGGAAAGGGTTCGTTGATCAGTCAAATGGCTGGCGACTTGTGGCAGAAGTTCGCAAATTTGCGATTGCTCTATGCTTACATGTGGATGCATCCAGGCAAGAAGCTCCTCTTCATGGGAAGCGAATTCGCGCAATGGCACGAGTGGAACTACGATTCTGAAATTCAGTGGGATTTACTCGGTTGGGATACCCATCGTGGCATGCAGAAGATGCTCGCCGACCTGAATCATTTGATCGCACGTGAACCCGCACTGCATCAAGTCGACTTCCGTGGCGAAGGATT
>JANNNN010001288.1:0-2795 GCA_031398555.1 Planctomycetia bacterium
GGAAACTCAGTGAAATTGAACAAGTGATCGGTCCTGACCGCTCCAGAGAGTTTTGCGAAATCTATGACGTCACCGCCAAAGGTAACTTCGAAGGCCATTCGATTCTAAACTTGCCGAAGCCGATAGCCGACTACGCCAAAGCTAACAGGATCCATGAAGCAGAACTGCAAAAACGCTTAGCCGAAGATCGTGCCAAGTTGTTCGCGCATCGAGCCAAGCGCGTGCGACCAAGTTTAGATGACAAAGTTTTGGTAAGCTGGAACGCGCTGATGATCGCTGCCATGGTCAAAGGCTACCGTGCGGTCGGCGATGATCGATACCTTCAAGCCGCCATTAAGTGCTCGCATTTCATTCGCACTCAAATGCGCCGCGACGACGGACGACTGTGGCATTCCTGGCGTCAAGGCAAAGCGAACTTCGAAGCTTACTTGGATGACTATTCGTACTTGATCGACGCTCTGGCGGAACTGATTCAAGTTCATGCAGATGCTCAGTTGCTAGCTTGGTCAGTCGAGCTGGCCGAAATTATGCACAAGCAGTTTGAAGATCCCGATGGCGGCTTCAACTACACCGCCAGCGATCACGAAAAACTGATCGCACGTAGCAAAGACATGGCCGACAGCAGCGTCCCGAGTGGCAACTCAATGGCCGCCTCTGGTCTGCTTACCTTGGGCAGGCTGACGGACCGAATGGAACTAGTCGATGCAGCGAAGAAAACCCTGCAAGCTTGCTCGGGTGTGATTGTTAGTTCGCCACAAGCAGCGGGCCAATCGTTGCGGGCGCTCCATCGCGGTTTCATGCCAAGTCGTCAATGGGCTCTTATCGGCGGCGACGATCCAGTGGCATTCGGCAAAGCGCGCGCGGAGTTGCTTCGAATTCTGCAGCCGCAAGCCGTAACTGTCGTATGTTCCGATGAAACGCAGCGTTCCGCGCTCGAGCCGTTATGTCCCTTGGTCGAGGGCCGCAAAGCAGTCGGTGGTCAAGTCACGCTATATGCCTGTACTGACTTCGTTTGCGCCGCGCCGATGGTTGGGATCGAGGTGATCCGTCGTTTCGTTCAAGCGGAGGGCGTATCGGCTGGGAAGCGTTAACGAGCATCCCACTTACGTAACACGCCCTTCGAGTACTCAGGGCGTGCCACCCAGGCCCTAAATCTAATCTGGACTTAGTACTAGAAAGTCTCGGGGTAGATGACGATTTCGATGCGTCGGTTGTCGGCGCGGCCAGCGGCGGTTTGGTTGTCGCCGATCGGATGGTTCGGGCCGTGCGCGACCACGAACAGTTGCTGAGCTGGAAGATTATTCCGCCGAACGAGCTGATCAATGACCGCCTGAGCTTGAGCACCTGCGAGCTGGGAGGGGTTTGAATATGCGCCACCGTACAGGGCTCCCGTGTCGGTATGCCCTTCAACTGCAATACGATGACGACCATATTGGCCGCTGATCGATGTTGCTACTTGATCTAGCAGATAGCTGCCGGATGAGACCAGTTGTGCAGTACCTTGTCCAAACAATTGATCGGCCGGAATACGAATTCGAGTTAGATCGCCCTCTTGAACCACTCGGGCACCCGGAATTTGGGGAGCATTCGTAGAAACGGGAATCGAGTTATTGGCCGTCAACTTCGCTCCGCCGCGCTTGTTCATCGACGCTTGGATACCTAGTGCCTGCGATTCGGTTTGCCGCTGAGCAAACAACGACTGTTGCAACTGCCCCGTCGTGTCTTGCAACTGCTTAGCCAGCAAGTCAGCCCGCTCACGGGCCACCTGCATCTGTTGCTGAGCAAGTGCGAGCTGGGTCGTCAAAGTGCGGTTGGTGTCATCTAGTAATTGGGCTCGTCGCTGCAAGTCCACAATTTGGGGCGCGACGGACTGGACCATAGGATTCCCGCCCATCATTGCAGGCTGCGTCGGCTGAAGAACTCCCGCCCCCATCGAGGCGTACGGATTTTGCTGATACGGATTGCGGTTGCAGCCGAACGTAGCGATGACCAAACCGCCTAAGCAGCTTAGCCAAAAACCGGTTCTCGCCCGCACAAGCATTATTTATTTGTTCCTTGAAATTTCACGTCAGTCATAGAAGCGGGAAAAGCTTCTGATTTGTCATTGCATTGATTCCATCTCAGGAGCAACACTCAAGCAAAAATGAGGCTCCGCTCTCTAAATAGTCTGCTCTGGGGAGGCAACGCAAGACCAATGACCAAAAAGCCAGTCGTTGAGCATTGGCGAAGAGTGCTTTGTGCAGACTATATTTTTTTAGAGTCGGGCGTCGGCCAGTTGTCTCAATTGCTGAAGCTACGAACGCGTTGCATCGCCAGCATTTTCAAGGTTGGTGTACGCGCGTACACCAACCGGAACTTATCTCTCCAATTTGTCGTCATAAAGTAGTTGCTTTCGAGGCAACGCCCCAGTTCTCCCAAACTACTGCGTGCGTCCTTTGTTAAGGCTAAATAGGGTTGTTGAGGTCCATTTAAGCGGTTTAGGTTGAAATTCCGGTGTTCAAATGCCGACCAACGGAAAACGCCACCTTATTTAGTTGAGAGATTGGGTACGCCCCAAGTAGCCTAGAGTGACAAGCTGCCCGGAAAAGCTCCCTAGATTCCATGCGGACTGTGCCTCGGTGAAAAATCCTTTCTTTGCTGTATTGATGAGAAGAAAATGACTCGACGAGAAAAACGAAATCGATTCTCACGTTGGTTATCGGAACTTTTGAACTTTGGCAGCGCCGGAATTCAACCGAGACGCATCCTGGTTGAACCTCTAGAAAAGCGCGAAGTTTTCGCGGCAGATCCGTTTT